>CAZCXL010000006.1:6568-20583 GCA_964502625.1 uncultured Planctomycetales bacterium
AGACGAGCCGAAGTGCACCTGGTTCCAAACCACCAAAGGTCGCGTGTACGGAGTGACCGGGTACAAGTCGCACGGCGCGGCGCACAAACCGAACTCCGAGATTTACTGGAAGACCAAGAAGGAGTTCAGCGCGAAGTACGGCGTGACCTTCGAGGGCATGGATCAGCCGGCGCCCAAGGACGCCGCCGCCTTCCGCGAACAGACCGCCAAGAACATCCAGGCCACGCTATCTCTGCTCGATGATGAAGAGTTTTGCGCATGGCTCGCCGACCGCTTGGTCGCGGTCGGGGATTCAGTGCCGGTCAGTCTGCCGGGCCTGCGCCTCAACGCCAGCGATCCCTCGCAAGATCCGGAACTCACTGATCCCACGCGCCTGCCGGCGGAGTACTTCTTCAAGCCCGGCGAGAGCCAACCGAACCGTAAGGGCTTCGCCAAGGTCGGCGCCTACCTGAACGCCGTGGGCCGCAAGAAATACGGGCGCCCGGTGGTGATCGCGTGCAGCGCGGACCTCGCCGAGTCCACCAACATTCTCGGCTTCGCCGAAGAGTTCGGTGGCAGCGAAGGCTACGGCTGGTACGACCGCGTCAACAACGTCGGCGGCGCGCTCTTGCCGACCTGCATCACCGAGTTCGGCAACGCCGGCTTGATGTGCGGCCTCGCAAGCACCAACCTGTCGAACGATCCGGAGAAATCCTTCCAAGGATTCTGGGGAGCGTGCTCGACCTACGGTTCCTTCTCCTATTTGAAGTACGGGCCGATGCGCCTCTACTCGCAGTTGGTGCAGGACTCCCCCTTCAAACACGGCAAGGTGATTTGGGTCGCGGGCCACAGCGGACCGGAAACCGCCGAAGACTCGCGCACGCACTTCGGCATCTTCTCGCCGATGGTGACGCAACTCTTCCCGCGCGGTCTGGTCATGGACCTGCATCCGTGGGAGCCGAACGAAGTCGGCCCGGCGCTCATGGCGGCGCTTGGCGTGAAGGACGCGCCGATCGTCGCTTTGCATCTGACGCGCCCGAACGTCTCCATCCCCGACCGCGCCAAACTCGGCATGGCCTCGCACATGGAAGCCGCGAAGGGTGCCTACCTGATCCGCGATTACGATCCTGCCCGCCCGAAGGACGGCTGCATCTTCGTGCGCGGCACTTCCTCCACCGCGAGCGTGGTGAAGTTGCTTGAACAAGGCCATTTCGACAACGGCGGACCGAACGTCAAACTCGTGGCCGCCATCAGCCACGAGCTCTTCATGCTGCAGCCCCAAGCTTGGCGTGACCAGTTGGTGACCAAGGAAGACTGGTTCAACAGCACCTTCATCACCAACGGCGGCCGCATGGCCATGACTCTCTGGACCGCGCACACGGTCGCGGCCAAGTACTCCATGACCTCCGACTGGGACGATCGCTGGCGCACCGGCGGCTCGCTCGACGAGATCATTGATGAGGCGCATCTTGATCCGAAGCACTTGGCTGCGGGCATTCGACACTTCGTCGCAAACCGCGATGCGCGCATGGATGCCTCAGGCATTTCCGCCGAGTTCGCGCGTTAGAGACCCAGGGCGGAAGGGCTTCCCCAGCGTCACCCCAGGCCATGACGGCCTCAGCGGATGATTCACGACGTAATTATTGATATTCAGATCTCAATATTTGATTTATATTTTAGTTGGAGATCCCATGAGTTCGCTCTCGTCCGTACGCCGATTCCTGCTCCTCGGCTTCGCCGCGGTTCTGATGGCACCGTCCGGCGTGGCACAAATCACGTCTTCGAGTCCAACTCCACCACCGAACGGTGGATTGCCTCCCGCCTTCAGAACTGGGGCTCCGGAAGAGTCGTTCCGGGCGAACTGCGCCACATGTCATGGCGAACGAGGGCTTGGGGGCAATCCTTCCTGGATTGACCCTGGAAGAACAGCACCCGCCATCGCGGGCTTTAACTCGGCAAGCCTCCAAGGGCACGTCCGCTCCGGCCATGCTCCTGCCATGCCCGCCTTCCCTGCACAGGCGATCAGTGACCTAGATCTCGCCCGACTCGCGCGCTACGTCAGCGGATTGCCCAACTCATTCGTTCCCCCACCCGCCTTCGTCATCACTGTTCAGATTCTCGATGAGGATCCTTGGTTCTCTCCCGCACAAGTCACAGTGCAACCCTGGGAGACGGTGCGCTTCGTCAACGCGGGATCCACCTACCATCCTGTGGTTGAACTCGACTGGATGATGAGCAGCGGCAGGAAGGGCGTCAACTCAGGCCCGCTCGGACCTGGAGGTGAGTTTTATCTGCGCTTCGCAACGCCAGGACTCAAGACCATCTTGTGCGGTGTTCATCCTTACATGCGCGGCGAGATCCACGTAAGTCAGAGTTTCACGCCACCGAGTTACTCCGTGAGCACGCCCGCACCAGTACCCCCGATCCCTGGGGTCGGCGAGATTTGGGTGTGCGCGCAGTTTCAAGATTGGCCGGGCAAGACCAAAGACGGCGTGGTGCAAGTCATTGATGCCGCGACGTGGAGCGTGAGCCACATGATTCCCGTCGGCAATAACCCACATAACATTTGGTTCGGAGCTGGTTCCCATGAGGCGTTGGTCACGAACTGGTTCGACTCCACAGTAAGTCGGATCAGCACCTTAACCAAGACCGTGACCAGCAGCGCATGCGTGGCCGGCGCGGCGCCTGCGCACGTAACCAGCGATTACTCCGGGACGTACTGGTTCCTCTCTATCGAGGGCTCGAACTACGTACACCGCTTCACGCAAGCCGGCGGCCCCTGGGGACTCTGCGTCGCAAGCGGAGGCAATCCGCAGGCTGCTTGGCTGAGCGGCTACGGTCCGCATGGCATCTGGTATTCCTCTGGAAAACTCGTCACTGCTAACTCAATGGACTCGACCTTAAGCATCATCAGCGCCGCATCGCTGCAGGAGACCGCAATCCTGCCTTCCGGGATGATGCCGATGGGTGCGTCCGCCTCGCGCAACGGAGAGTTCGCCGCGAGTGGAAACGCCATGGGCATGAGCGTTTCAATCTACGACTTGGTGCAAGAGCGGTACATCCGGGACATCCCAGTTGGCAGCAGCGTAATTCAGGTGCCGTTCACTCCGGATAGCCGCTTCATCGTCGCTGCAGGAGGCAGCGGCATCACGATCATCGACGCACTCAAGGCTGCAGATCCAGTAGCATTTCCGAACCCGACTGCCGCAATCGTGGCCTCCATTTGGACGGGCAACGGAGCGCATGGCGTGGCCTTCGGGCGCAAGCTTGGCGGAGGTCTGTACGCCTACGTCACGCACAAGTTCGAGAACTACGTTTCCGTGATTGATTTGGGCGCATTGCAAAAAGCAGGCGACGTGCCGCTAACTACCACGACCACGGGCAAGATTTCACTCGCAGGCGCCACCGATACGGGAGGCAATGGCCTCGCTGTGTGGCCTAACCCGGCGCCTTGGCAGTAGATGTCACCGAATGGCCACCCTCGCGCACGTACTTGCGCGCGAGTTGGCTGGCGATGTCGGCGGCCATCACCAGGAGTGCGCCGAGCACCACCAGGAACAACAGTTCGTCGTAGCGCAGACGCGCGCGCGCTTCGTTGATCCAATAGCCGAGCGACACCACGCCGAGCATGCCGAGTACGGTGGATTCGCGCACGCAGGTCTCGAAGCGGTAGAAGAACAGCAGTAAGCAGCGCGGCAGCGCGAGCGGGAAGAGCGCGGCGGCGGCGATTTGCCTACGTTCAGCGCCGGCGGCGCGCATCGCCGCCATCGGGCCAGGAGGCAGATTCTCAATCGTCTCGGCGCCGAGTCGCCCGAGGATGCCCGCGTTGTGAATCGCCAACGCCAGCACCGCCGGCCAGGCGTTGGGTCCGAAGATCGCGAGCAGCACAAAGGCCCACACGTACTCGGGGATCGCGCGCAGCAGCACCGCGAAGAGCCGCGTCACCGAGCAGAGTGCGCGCCATCCGATGTGGCAAGCGCGGTTGTGCCGGGTGTGCGGCACGTAGGGATCGCAGATCATCAGGGTGCGTGCCGCGAACGGCGCCATCAGTCCGGCGGCCGCGCCCGCGAGCACGATGGCGAGCACGGCGATTCCCAAAGACAGACCGGCGGCTTCAAGGCCGCGGCCGCTCCACTGCTCCGCAAGCCAGCCGCGCAATTCGCCGGGCTCCGCGCCGTCGCGCAGCGGCCGGGGCACGACGTCCACCCGGAGAAACCGCTCCAAATTGCCGATGCGCTGAGCGCTGAAGAGTTCCGCGACGCTGAAATCGCCGGCGAGCCACGCATAGGCGCACAGGAGCGCGAGTGCGAACAGACTTCCGCGCAACAGGCGATTGCGCGGGCGCGCGCGGCGTAAGGCAGCGACGGAAGCGGTCGGGTTCATGCGACGAATCTCCGGCGTAGCAGCGCGCTCCAGCCTTCCAACACCAGCACCACCACGATCAGCGCATAGAGATAGGTCCAAACTTCGCGGAAATGCAGATTCTCGAAGGAGAGCCGCAAGTAATAGCCCAGCGTGGTGATGCCGAAGAATCCCATCACTGCAGCGGAACGCACCGCGCACTCGAATCGATAAAAAGCGTAGGCGGCCATGTCTGGCGCGGCGGCCGGCAGGAGGCCGAAGAGAAATCGTTGCGCGGGTGAAGCACCAAGCGCCTGCAGCGCCTCTGCCGGCCGCCGTGGCGCTTCATCAATCATTTCCGAGAAGACCTTGGCCAGTGTGCCGCCGAAAGGCAAAGCAATTGCGATCACGGCCGTGGCCGGAGCCGCGCCGAAGGCTGCAAGAAAGATCACCGCCCAGAGCAGTTCATGGACCGAGCGCATGGCGACGATGAACGCGCGCAGAATCCAGCGGAGACTTGCGCCGCCGCGCCCGCGACCTTCCCACCAAGACTCCGAGGCGAGGCATCCCAGCAGAAGGCCCAGCACCAAGGCGAGGCTCATGCCAGCCGCGGCGAAAACCACGGTCAGGCGGGCGGATTCCAACACGCGCACGAGGAACGGTTGAGTGCCTTCCGGCACGAAATCGGCTTGATAATGCAGCGCGGGATGAAGCGCTGATCCGAAAAAATCTGCCGCCAGAGACCAGCCACCGCCGCTGCCTGCTCCGAGTTGTCCGAGCGAAAGCCCGAGTCCCCACCACGCAAGGACGGCGGCTCCGAAGATCACCAGCAGCGCCACGCCGCGCCGACCGAGCGGCAACGGACGCTGCATCGGGAGAGCCTTAGTCCGCAACGCCCTGCTCCAGGCGGTAGAGCGCGGTCACTTCAGCCGCGCTCAGGGAAGTCGTCGGACCGTCCACGATCTTGCGTCCGGCGCGCAGTCCAATCACCCGCGGAAAAAATTCGCGCGCGAGGGTCAAGTCATGGAGGCTGGCGATCAACGTGAGGCCGCGCTCCGCCGCTAGTTCCGTGAGGAGCCGGATCAAGTCGCGCGCGCGCGCCGGATCCACGCTGGCCACGGGCTCGTCGGCGAGTAAGGCGTCGGGCTGTTGAAAAAGCGCGCGCGCGATCGCCACCCGTTGTTGTTGTCCGCCCGAGAGAGTGTCGGTGCGCGCGTAGAGTTTCTCGCCGATGCCAACGCGCGCGAGCAGTTCGTGCGCCGCTTCCAAGTCCGCACTCGAGGGGAAAGTCAGCGAGCGTGCGGCACTCCAGAAGCCGCGCTGACCTAACCTGCCGCTGACCACATTCTGCACCACGCGCAAATTCGGTACCAGCGCGTGATCCTGCGGCACGAAGCCGACGCGCGCACGCCACGCGCGCAGTTCACCGGGCCGCAACGCAGAGAGATCCGTGCCGTCCATCAGGCCATGGCCTGCCGTCGGCTGCACCACACCGTTCAACACCCGCAAGAGTGTGGTCTTTCCAGCGCCGCTCGGCCCCACCAAAGCGACCCGCTCCCCCGCCGCGACGTCGAGGTCCACCCCCTGCAAGACTTGCGTCTCGCCGAAGCGGACTCCAACGCCGCGAAGCGTGAAGGAAGCGGCGACCATGAGGTCAGCCGGCCGTGGCTAGAGGAAGCCCAACTCGATCGCGAGTTTGCGGATGGGTTCGAAGTCTTCGTTCTTGGCCATGATCAGGCCGTCTTTGCGCTGCAGCGCCTCAAGCAGCGCCGGATCCTTCGCGGCCACGAGAGCTTTCTGTAAGCGATCCGTGAAGTCCTTGCCGTACTTGCTGTCCAGCGCCGGATGTGCGGTCCAGTTGTAGTCCGGGTAGGTCGGCGTGGTCCAGACAACCCGGCACTGATTCGGATCAAGCGTGCCCTTGGCAACCATGCCGTCATAGGTTTGGTAGTTCAGCGCGCCGGCTTGGAAGGTTCCGGCTTCAACCAGTTTCGCGGTCTGATCGTGGGCACCCGAATAGGCGTTTGGCATCCCGAAGAATGCCTCAGGCGACATTTTGGCGTACTCGCGAATGTAGTACTCGGGCATCAAGCGACCGCTGGTGGACTGATTGGAGCCGAAGGTGAACTTCAGACCCTTGAGCCCCATCGGGAAGGAGTCCGATTTTGGCAAGTTCACGCTTTCATTCACCACAAAGTAGGACTTGAACTGCGGGTCGACTTTGCCTTGGGCGATCATGCGCGCGCCGGGAATGGCCGCGACGGCTTGCACGCCGGTCAGCCCGCCGAACCAAGCGAGCATCGCGTCACCGGACTTGAACAACTCGATGGACGCGTTGTAGTCGGTAGTCGGCACGTACTCGAAGGGCACGCCGAGCTCTTTGGACAGATAGTCCGAGACGAGCTTGTACTTCTCGATCAGCTCAGTCGCGTTCTTGTCCGGAATCGCGGTGTACTTGATCGGGGCCTTGGACACGGACGTGTCTGGCGCAAAGCCTCCCGTGAGCGCGTTGTGCGCCTCTTGGTGACTGCAGCTGAGGCCGAGCAGAAGGAAGAAAGGAGCGATGGCGGGAAGCACACGGCCCCCGCAACAGGTCTTCTGGTTCATGAAAGGTACTGGGTTGGCGGTCGATGCCGCGGCCGAACATCGTATTCGCGCCTAAGATGCGGGTGTGACGCTCTTCTCTCTCCTGCTGCTCGCCCTGTTCCCGCAAGTGTCGGCGAAGGAAAGTCGCGAGCGCGCCTTTCTGGGCGCACAAAGCGTCGTCCAGCAACTCACGGAGCACGATCGCTCTCCCGCCTTCGGGCTGGCGCTGCGGGTCGGAGACGAGATTCGCACCTACGCCTGGGGTTTCGCCGACGTGGCGGACCAACTCGAGGCCACACCAGACACGCGTTTCCGACTCGCAAGCGTTTCCAAGTGTCTGACTGGCTCACTGGCGGCCCTGCTGTGGGAGGAGGGAAAGCTCGATCTCGACGCACCCATCCAGAAGTATTTGCCCGAATTCCCACTCCATGAGGAAGGCACGATCACGGCGCGCCTGCTCGGCGGCCACCTCTCGGGAATCCCTCACTACGGACTGGAGGATCGCTTTGAGTACGGCACCTATCACGCGGTGCGGGACGGGTTGCGCGTGTTCGCGCATCGCCCGCTCGAGCAGGCGCCGGGCGCGCAGTTTCTCTATAGCAGCTATGGCTTCAACCTGCTCGGTGCAGTGGTGGAGTCCGCAGGAGAAACGGAGTTTCGCGCGCTGATGCGCGCGCGCATCTTCACGCCACTGGGCATGGAAGACATTCTCGCCGAGCACCCGGGCGATGACCTCGGTCCCGCAGCCGCCCTCTATGAGACCGTACTCGGGAAAACCGTCGAAGTGCCGCGCGACGACATCGCCTACAAGTGGCCGAGCGGCGGCTTCGTGGCCGCACCGCGAGACATGGTGCGCTTTGCGCGCGTCTTCGATCCCAACGGCCCCGTGTTGTCCACCAAGACGCGCGCGCTCATGTGCACGGCGCAGCGGACTACGTCAGGTAAGCGCACTGGCTATAGCCTTGGCCTGAGCATTGGGGACGACAAAGGAAGGCTCACGCTTGCTCACAGTGGTTCGCAAACCGGCGCAAAGTCAATGCTCTTGATCTATCCTGAACAACGCATCGCAGTGGCGCTCTTCGCCAATCACTCCGGCTCCGGCATTGGAGACGCGAATGCCGCCACCCAGGCGGCAAAACTCCTGGTCCAAGACGTCGAAGCTCAGGCCGCCGGCGGCTCGCCTGCGAAAGAGTGATTTCCGAAGCGGTTGATCGAAACCGTTTCCTGGTAGTCGAGAAATCCGGTGCGCGGAAAAGCGGGCGCCAGCGCCTTACCCACCGTCATCATCAACAGGGGCGGATGCTCTGCGTCGAGCCCCAGAGCGGCAGAGACTTGCACCGGATCGAAACCGATCATCGGACAGGTGTCATAACCCATCTCCTTCGCCACCAACATCATGGCCATGCCGGCGAAACCCACGCTGCGGCAGGCTTCATCGCGCGCCAACTGCGGATTCTGCGCGTAGAGGCTTTGCACGTAGCCGTCGATCCGCTGCGCGACCGACGCAGGCGCGTGGCGCAAGAAGCGCGCCGAGCGACGCGGCGCGCCGTGGTCTCCCGCAAGAACCACGACCACGGAGGCGTCGCGCACCGGAGTTTGCTTCCATGAAGCCAGCCACAATTGCTCCTTCACCGCGACGTCCGTCACAGCGATGAAGTGCCAATTCTGCATGTTGAAAGAAGTCGGTGCGAGTTGCGACCAGCCAATCAGATGCTTCAATTCAGCATCGCTCAGCCGATGCTGCGGGTCGAAGTTGCGAATGGAGCGGCGAGTGCGAAGGCGTCGAGGAGTTCCACGCCGCGCAGAGTAGCGATGCTATGCTCCGAGCGAGGACTGCATGCTCCGCACCTTCCTGCGCCGCCTGTTCGGAACTCGCACGGCCATGCTCACACCCGGCTCCCTTGCGCCTGATTTCGACTTGCCCGACCATCGCGGCGGCCGCGTGCGTCTCAGCGAGCTGCGCGGCAAGCGCGTGGTGTTGTGGTTCTACCCCAAAGCCGACACCCCTGGCTGAACCAAACAGGGCTGCGGATTCCGTGATCGAATCCGCGAATATGAGACGAAGGGCATCGTGATCCTCGGCGCATCCTTCGACACGCCTGCGGCCAATGCCGCATTCGTGGAGAAGTATCAGTTCCCCTTTGCACTGCTCAGTGACGCCGATCACGCCACCGCGGTCGCCTACGGCGCGGCGGATTCCGCGCAAGATCAGTACCCGCGGCGGCACACCTACGTGATCGGCCCCGCCGGCAGGATCGAACAAATGATCGCCACCAAAGATCCGGCCGCGCAGGCGGCGGACTTGCTGCCGAGCCTGTAACTCGCGCTCAGCCGCCGGCCTTCTGCTCGGCCCATTTCTTCAACACTTCCACTTCCTTCGCGGCGGTGAGGCTGCCCCCGAGCGCGCGCGGATTCGTTGCCATTTCTTGGCGCGCCCATTCCCAAGTGGCGAGAATGGTGTCCCCGACCGGACGATACTTGAGTCCGGCGGCACGCGCGCGGCTTGAGTCCGTGCTGCCGTTCGGAATGCTCGCGGGAATCCACAAGGGCATCTCGATCCAAGGACCAACCCCCAGGGCCTCCAGTTCCGCATCCGGAATCCACGTCCAGCGCGCATCGCTGCCCAGCACGGTCTTGCAGCCATGCAGCAGCTCCTCCATGGAGAAGGGCACGCCGGGGCCATTGGCGTTGAAAGTGCCGGCTAGCCGCTGTTCGGCGCAATCCACCAGGAACGCGCCGAGATCACGCACGTCAATGAATTCGACCTCGCGCTCCGGAGTGCCCGGCGCCAGCACTTCGCCGCCGCGCTGTACGCGCACCGGCCAGTAAGTGAAGCGGCCGCTGTTGTCCTCCGGTCCCACGATCAGGCCTGGGCGCACGTTGCTGACACGTCCCGGCATGGAAGCTTCGGCCGCCTGTTCGCACAGAGCCTTCAGCGGTCCGTAGGTTTCGCCGGTGACTTGCTCGATCTTCGGATCCTCGAGTTTGAGCACGGGCGAGTCCTCGCTCAGTGATCCACCCTTGTCGTCGTAGACGGAGATCGTGCTCACGAAGACGTAGTGCCCGACGTGATCCTTCAGCAACTCCGCGCTGTCGCGCACGATCCGCGGCACGTAGGCGCTGGTGTCCACCACGGCCTCCCAATCTCTTCCCTTCAGAACATCAAGGCCGCCATCGCGGTCCCCGCGCAGGTTCTCCAACTCGGGAAAGGCGTCGGGATCCGACTTACCTCGATTGAAAAGGGTGATTTCCCAACCGCGCGCGCGCGCCGCGTGCACAGCTGCCGGCCCGAGGAAACGCGTGCCGCCCAAGATCAGCATCCGGCCCGGCTTGCCCAGCGGCAGTCGGTCAGCGGCCGCCGAAGCGACGACACTGCGCGGCAGGGCGAGCGAAGCCCCCAAGGCGGCGGAGGCAGCAAGAAACTGACGACGAGACGGGGTGGCGGGAGGGTGCATGGGATTCCTGGAAACACGCTACGCGCGCGGAGCCATGCTGTTGGCACGCCTTCTGCGCCTCCCCTTTGATGACCGCAGCCCGCCCCATGCTCGCCTCGGGTGAGAGCCGCCCGGCGTTCCGGGCCGCGCTCGCCCTGTTCTTACTGTGGTGCGGGGTTGGAATGCTGCGTCCGCTCCGCGACGAGATCGCCTCTTCCCTCGACGAAACCAGTTCCCTGTGGACGGCGACCTTCTTCGTCGCGCTCTTCGCCGTTCCGTTCTACGGCGCGCTGGCGGCGCGCTCGACGCCGCGACGCACGCTCACGATCACCTATCGCTTCCTCGCGCTGACCCTGGTGGGATTTTGGGCGTTGATCCGCTTCCTCGACCCAGACGGCGCCGGGCGCCTCTGGACTGATCGCAGTTTCTACGTCTTCGTCAGCGTCTACAACTTGTTCGCGCTGAGTTTGATCTGGTCGCTCGCTGCCGAAGCGTTCCGGAGTGAGCAGGGCAAACGCGTCTTCGGCCTCGTGGCCGCGGGCATCTCGCTTGGCGCCGTGTGCGGCAGCGCAATCACGACCTTTCTGGTTGAGCAGACCGGACCCGCCAAGCTGGTGTTGATCGCCGCGTTCACCCTGGAATGCGCGTTACGCATTGCGCGCGGCATGGTGCCGATCGTGCGCGCTCTGCCTGCCGATGCCCCGCCAGCGGTGCGCGATCCTTGGTGGCTCGGTCTCCGCGCGCTGTTCGCCGACCGCTATCTGCGCACCGTCACCATCTATCTCCTGCTCTTCCTCGTCGGTAGCGGGTTCCTTTACCAATTGAAGACCGACCTCGTGCGCGAAGCCACCACGAGTCGTGATGCGAGCCGCGCATTCTTCGGCCGCCTGGATCTGATCACCAACTCCGCAACTCTGCTCTTGCAGTTGTTCATCACCGGGAAGATTCTGCCGCGCTTGGGCGTGGGCCTGACCTTGGGAATCGTTCCTTTGGTCACGCTCGCCGGTTTCGGCGCGATTGCTGCGGTGCCGGGGTTGATGGTCGTCGCCGGAGTCGAAGTGACCCGGCGCATCAGCGAGTTCGCCATGAGCAAGCCCGCCCGCGAGGTGCTCTTCACCGTGGCGGGCAACCGCGCGCGTTTCCAGTCGAAGCCACTGATGGACACCCTGATCTACCGCGGCGGCGACATGGCGGTGGCCTATGGCTACGACGGCTTGGCCGCCGTTGGACTCGGAACCCCTGGCCTGGCCATGGTCGTGCTGCCCTTCGCCGCTGGCGGCTTCGCGATCGCCCTGCTGCTGGGCCGGATGCACGCCGCCCGCGAATCGGAGCCCGTCGAACGGCGCTGACTTGGGAAGCGATTCGACGCGGAGCATGGGTAGACTGCCCGCCATGCGTACTTCCTCTGCGGTTCTGCTCGTTTTCCTCGCGGCGGCCGCGACTCAACTTTCCTGCGCGTTCGTGGTGAAGGCCGACGACGATGCGCTTCACACGCACGCCGCGTCCGCAGCCCCTGCGGCAGCCGCCGTGACTCACGCAACCTGCGTGCTCCAACCCACCGAAGCCAACCCGCACGTCAGCGGCGTCGTGCATTTCGTGCAGACCGCCGCCGGCCTCGTGATCGAGGCCGAAGTTACCGGCCTGACGCCTGGACCGCACGGTTTCCACGTGCACGAATGGGGAGATCTCGACTGCAAAGATGGCCTCTGCACGGGCGGTCACTTCAACCCGACGGGTCAGCCGCACGCGTCCCCCGACGCCGCGGCGCGTCACGCAGGCGATCTCGGCAATCTCGTCGCGGACGCCAATGGCGTGGCCCACTACCGTCGCGAGGACCACATGCTCTCCCTGAACGGACCGACCTCGGTCATCGGACGCGGCATGGTCGTTCACGCCGGCGCGGATGACTTCACGACGTAACCCACCGGCAACGCCGGCGCACGCGTCGCGACCGGCACGATCGGAATCGCTAAGCCGTAGCCAACTCAGCTTCGAGCAAGCCGAGAAATGAGCCGACGTCGGTGACCAGCCCCACCGCGTGCATGGTGCCGCGGTTGGCGAGTTTGACCGGCACCGATTCACTCATGTCCACGCACACGGTGCGCACGCTCGCCGGCAGCAGGTTGCCGACCGCGATCCCGTGCAGGGCGCTGGCCAGCATCAAGCACATGCCGGCGTTCTCGAGCGCGCGCAGGTAGGCGGATTGCGCCTCGAGCACGTCGGTGATGACTTCTTTCAAGGGGCCGTCGTCGCGGATCGATCCGGCAAGCACGAATGGCGTGCCTGTCTCCACCAGCGCGCGCATCACTCCGGAAGGCACGATCCCGGCGCGTACCGCGGCCATCACGCCGCCGACGCGATTGACCGCATTGATCGTCCATAGATGATTCCGCGAGCCGCCCTCCAGCGCGCGCCCGCTGTTCTGGCACACGCCCAAACTGGTCTTGAGCAGCGCCTTCTCAAGATCGTGCACAGCGAATGCGTTGCCCGTCAGCACGGCATCCACCCAACCCGCGCGCACCAGCCGCTCGAGCGCGATGTCGCCGCCTGAGTGCACCACGGCCGGTCCGGTCACGACCACGATGCGCCGCCCTGCCGCTCGCGTTTCACGCATGGCGCGCGCGGCCGCGCGGACCGCGTGACTCTTGTTGACTTCGGCGGAGATTTCGTTCTGCATGAATCCGAAACCGCCCGCGGCCCGCGGCCGCTCCGGAGGCCGCACGCGAATACCCGGACCTCGTAGCGCTACGGCTTCACCGGCGCGCACCAAACGCTGCTTCACGCAGTGCGGCAGGCCACCGCGCAGCACCAGGGCGCAGTCCATCTTCTGATCGCTCGCTTCCAGCCAGTTTCCATCCACGCGCACGAAAGTCGTGACGTTACTGCTGGCGTAAAACTCGTCGGGCAGCACACCGTCGGCCTCAGCAGGCGCGAATCGCGCGTCACCGAGCACGGTGCTCGCGCCCAGATAGGACACCGCCTCAAGCACGCGGTCGAGGTCCTCGGGAGTCGTCGCTTTCACGGCAAGTTGCACGAAGGACGGCTCGGCGTTGGTGCGGCCCACGCGAAACTCCAAGACCTCGAAGTCGCCGCCCTCTTCCACGATCCGCGACATCACCTTGCGCAAAATGTCGGAATCAATGACGTGTCCTTCGAGGGTGACAATCTCTTGCATGTTCACTCTGGCAGGCGTCCGATCCGCCCATCCGCTCCGGAGAGCCAGGGCGGCGCCACCGTATGGAATCCGGGAAGAAGTGCAGCGTCCGCTCCGCGCAGCGGTTGCCAGGTCCGGCCGCCATCGCGGCTCCAGTCCGTGCCGTTCGGACCCGTGCAGACGAAGCCTCCGTCGGACAGCGCGGCGGCACAGGAGCGATAACCGCCCGGCTGCACCTCCGCGAGTGTCCAACTCCGGCCGCCATCCTCAGTCCAAGCGGCCGTGCGTGCGCGCGCGTCTTGCTCAAGGTAGTCGCCGCCCACGATCACTCCGTGACGATCATCAAAGAAGGGGATGGAGAAGATGCCTGCCGATTCGCGTCCCTGAAACAACGGTGAATCCACCACGCTCCAGTTCTTGCCGCGATCCTCGCTGCGCCAAACGCGGGCTGCACCCACGCCTCCCGTGGCCATCCACGCGAGCTCGCCGCGCATCGTCACCGAACTCCCGCTCGCAGCGAA
>CAZCXL010000007.1:0-20425 GCA_964502625.1 uncultured Planctomycetales bacterium
GGCGGTGATCCTCAAGCTGGGCTGCACATCCGATGTGTGGACGCTCTCGAGCTTGGGGATCACCAGGGTGCGCTGACATGGCGCGGCGTCCAGAAATAACGACTTGAAGGTCTGAAAAGCAGCGCTATCCTGCCGCCATGCAGTTTCGCCCCATCCTCCTGCTGGCCGGCGCATTTGCCGTCGGCGCACTCGCGCTCTCTTGCGGCGGCGGCGCCGAAGAAGTGAAGATTTCGCCCGAGGCCATGGCCGCGGCGCGTGCTAAATACGACGGCCTCTGCGCGACCTGTCACGGCGCGAAGGGCATGGGCGAAGGCCCCGCCGGCGGAGCCCTCAATCCGAAGCCCCGCAACTACACTGACAAGTCTTGGCAGAAGTCCGTCGAGGATGACTACCTCGCCAAGTTCATCGTGGCAGGCGGAGCCGCCATGGGCAAGAGCCCGCTGATGCCCCCGAACGCCGACCTGGCAGACAAGCCGGAAGTGGTGAAAGGCTTGGTGAGCATCATTCGCGGGTTCGGGAAGTAGGTTCCCCGTCAGTGCCGGCTTCGTCCGGCGCCTCCGCCACCGCGTCGTCTTCCCAGAGGGCGCGGTGGCGCGGCGTTTCCAGGTCGTCGAATTGCCCCGACTTCGCGGCCCACAGATAGGCTCCGACCGCAACCGCAGCAATCAGCAGCGCGATCGGCAAGGCGAGGAAGACCAGGGACATGGGCTTAGCCTGCGCGCAGCGGCCGGAAGGCGAGCGCAGTGACCGTGAGTGAAGACAGCGGCATCAATACCGCCGCGAGGATGGGAGAGATCATGCCGACGGCAGCGAGTGCTGCACCCAGCAAGTTGTAGGCCAGAGAGACGCCGAGGCAGAGGCGGATCGTGCGCATGGTGCCGCGCGCGCTTGTGAACAGCTCGTCGAGCGCAGCCATTCCGCCGCCGGGCGCGCTCAGGTGAACGTCGGCGGCTTCGAGACTGGCTTCGGCGCCGCCGTGCACCGCAATGCCGACGTCCGCGGCGGCCAGCGCGGCGGCGTCGTTGATGCCGTCGCCCACCATCACCACCGATTGGCCGCCAGACGCGGCGCGCGCTGCGCGCACGGCGTTCAGCTTCTCCTCCGGGGAGAGGCCGCCTTGCGCGGATTCAGGCGGCAGACCCAACTCGGCCGCCACGGCCGCGACCACCCGCGGATGATCGCCGGAGAGCAGGCGCAACTCCCAGCCGCGATCGCGGAGTGCGCGGAGGGTGTCGGCGGCACCTACGCGCAGCCGATCACTGAGTTCCGCAACGCCTACGCAGTTGCCATCCACGGCGAGGGCAACCGGCGTGCGCCCGGCGGCCACCGCCGACTCCACGGCAGCAGCGGGCACCAGCACTCCGTGCTCAGCCAAGAAGGCGGGGGAGCCGGCGAGCAGAGCGCTCCCTTCCACTTGCCCGCTGACGCCGCGTCCGGGCCAATGCCGAGCGTGCTCCACGATCGGCGGGGAATCGTTCACTACGGAAAGCTCACGCAAGGCGGCTGCGTAGGGTCCAGCCACTCCCACTTCGAGCGCCGCGAGCAACTCTGCTCCGCGGACGTCTCCGCTCCAAGCCGCAAGATGCAGGCGTCCTTCGGTGAGCGTGCCGGTTTTGTCGAGCAGCAGCCATCCAGGCTGCGCGAGCCGCTCGAGCGCCGTGCCACCCTTCACAAGAATTCCGCGGCGCGCCGCGCGTCCGATGCTTGCGGTCAGTGCGAGCGGCGTTGCGAGACCGAGCGCGCAGGGACAAGCCACGATCAGCAGCGCGACGGCGCGGTCCAGCGCCACTGTTCCGCCCAGATCACGCGCGAACCACGCCGTGAGCCCCGCGAGTACGACCGTGATCGCGGCAAAGTAACCCGCGAGACGATCAGTGAGCTGCACCACGGGGGCGCGCTCCGAAGCTGCGCGACTGACCATGGCCGCAATGCGTCCCACACGGGTTTGTGCGCCGGCGCTGGCCACCTCCACGACGACGCGCGCGGACAGACTGATGGTGCCCGCGTAGGCGCAATCTCCAGGCTGTAGCCCCACCGGGAGAGATTCTCCGGTGAGCAGCGCGAGATCGAAATCGGCGTTGCCTTCGAGGATGCGGCCGTCGGCAGGCACTGTTTCGCCGGCGAGCACTTCCACGGCATCTCCCGGGCGAAGCGCGCTCGCCGGCACGCTCTGCCATGCGCCCTGCGTGGTGCGGCGGCGCGCCACGGACGGAGCGAGCGCGTGCAACAAAGCCAGGGAGTCATGCGCGCGACGCTGTTGGCGGCGCTGCAGGAAGCGCCCGGCCAACAACAGGAACACCAGCATGCCGAGCCCCTCGAAGTAGACCTCGCCCTCGCCGCGCAGCACGTTCCAAGTTCCACCGAACCAACCGGCGAGTAATCCGAGCGCGATGGGGAGATCCAAGTGCGGCGCGCGCGCGCGGAGCGCAGTCCATGCTCCACGTAAGAAGATGCGGCCCGGCCAGGCGAGTGAGAGGGCGCCGAGTCCGCAGGAGATCACGCGCAGAAAGGCGGACGTGGCGGCATCCATGCCGTGGAACCAACGCCCGTAGAGCGCGAAAGCGATGCCCATCAAATTCAATGCGATCGCGCCGGCGACGCCGAGGCGGATCAAGTCTCCACGGTCTTCCTTGCGTCGACGATCGTTCTCGCCAGCGCGCGCGGGATGCGGCGGATAGCCGAAACGGTCCAATCCGCGCGCCACTGCCGCCAGTGAGGTGCGTCGCGCCTCCCAGCAGACCTCCACCACGCCCCGCGTCAGGTCCAGGCGCGCGCTGATGACGCCAGGCACGGCGCGGGGCAGGCGTTCGACCAACCAGGCGCAGGCAGCGCAGTGCACGCCTTCGAGATAAAGCTCCGCCCTGCCGCGCTCGTCACGGATCTCTCCACAAGCGGACAGCATTGCGGGGTCGTCGAATTCCTCGAAATCTCGGCCGCTGCTACACGCGGGACGAGGAGCTGCGTCTGCCTCGCGCAATCTCTGCTCCCATCCGGACTGCAGGCCCCATTCGCGCAGGGCCGCATGCACGGTGCGACAGCCCGCGCAGCAAAACTGCTCGATGGTCTGTGCATTCCGCTGTGCGGCAGGAACCGGCAACGCGCAGTGCGCGCACAGATTGGCTACTGCGGACAACATGCAGGCTCTCCGTTCGCGGCTTGCGCGGCGAAGACGGGCGGCGTGAGTCGCGGAAGCAGCGCCGTGATCGCCAGCAGGAGGAGCAGGCTGGCTGCCGCAATGGGGAGACGTTTGCGCAGCGTCGGGGCTAGCTTGCGGGCGACGAAGCCCATGGCGAGCAGCGCCGGAACTGTGCCCGCCCAGAAGGCGAGCATGACCGCGCAACCTGCCAGGGCACTGCCGCTCGCCGCCGCACTTGCAAGAAAGAGATACAGCCAACCGCAGGGCAACAGCACCGTGAGCAGACCCAGTCCAAAGGCGCGCGGGCCGGGGTCGGCGTCGGCGAAGAGGGAAGTGGCCGCACTCCACAGTCGGCCGAGCCTGCGCTGAGCGCCCGCCGGGGTGCGCATCCGCCATCCGAACCCGCGCGCCAACATCAAGAGCGCCGTCATGAGCAGCAGACTTCCCGCGAGCAGCGTGCCGAGACGGCCAAGTCCCGCTGCGCGGCCTCCAAGGTCGAGCGCTTCGCTGAGCGCGCCTGCGAGCGCGCCCACGGCGCCGTAAGAGAGCATGCGCCCGAGGTGATAGAGCGTGAGCGTGCGGCCGCGTGATGCAGTGCCGCCGACAAAGCAAGCGATTCCGCCGCACATGCCGACGCAATGCAGGCTGCCGAGCAGGCTGGCCACGAAGACGCCGCTGAGCAGCGCGAAGTTCAAGGCGCGACCTCCGCACGGATCGTGTTGTGCCATGTGTCGCCCACTCCTTCGAGAGTGACTTGCCACTGCCACTGCCCGGACCGATCGGCGGTGAACGCGGAGACCAACAATCCGGGCTCGCGCTCGGTGAGTTCGCAGCGAGTCACGGCGCTTGGGTAAGCGTTGTGAAAAGATTGCACGCTGCCGTGCAGGCCGGAGACGGGAGAGCCATCACGCTCGGCCACTCGAACCTGTAGTTCCCCCTGCACGCCCGCAGCGGGAGGAATGAGGCGCACGTTCCACCCGAGCTCGGCTTGCGTCGTGCGCCGCGTCAACTCCTCGTTCCACACCAGCCCTTTCTCGTAGGCTTGCTCGTCTTCGGCGAAGGAAGGGTCGTTGACGATGATCACAACGCGCCACACGGCAAAGGCCACGGTGGAGCCGAGCAGCAGGACCGGAACGAACATCCAGAAGCGCCCGCTCATGGCTGAGTGCCCCGCGGAGCGTCGAAGGGGCCAGGCAGCACGTCGGAAAGGCTTTGGTCAAAATCCACTCCGTCGCGGAAACGCAGGCGCGCCTGCGCGCGTCCATCGGTGAAAGCCGATGAGGGAAGGATGGTCTGCACGATCACCGTGAAATTCTTGCCGGGCGGAATCGCGAGCGGAAACATGGGCGCGATCAGCTTTCCGGCCGCGGGCTCCTCCAATTCCAGGGTATAGCTGCGGATCTCGTCGGTGCGGTTCTCGAGGTACACGCGCACGGGATTCAGCACAGTGCCGTCCCTCTGCAGAGTGTATGGAACGTTTTGAATGCGCAACAGACGCACCAAGGCGGATTCGCGCCCGGCGAGCCCGAAGGCCAAGCCAGTGATCACCATGGCGAGCAACGCAGGATAGATCAGGATTCGCGGGCGCCATAATTTGCGCGGCAGGCCCGCAAGAGTGTTCTGAGAGGCGAAGCGGATCAGGCCGCGCGGGCGATCGATCTTGTCCATCACCGCGTCACAGGCGTCCACGCACTGGACACAGGCCACGCACTCGAGTTGCAGACCGTCGCGGATGTCGATGCCGGTGGGACAGGCTGCGACGCAGAGCTTGCAGTCGATGCAGTCGCCGGCGCCCTGCTCTGAACCGGTTTTCAACTTCCCACGTGGCTCACCGCGCTTTTCATCGTAGCCGATGATCAGTGAGTTGCGGTCGAGCAAGACCGACTGCAGGCGCGCGTAGGGGCACACCAAGGTGCACATCTGCTCGCGAAACCAACCGAAGTCGATCAAAATCAATGCGGCGATCACCATCACCACCGCAAAGGCGGCGGGATGCGAGGTCGGTGAGCCAATGGACCACTCCAGAACCGTGCGTGGGCTGGCGAAGTAGGAAAGAAATGTGTTCGAGAGATGGAGCGCGAGAATCGTGAAGATCGTCCAGCGCAGAATCTTGTTCTTGACGGCGCGCTCGACCGGGCGGAAGAGGAACTCCAGATAGACGGTTTGCGGACAGGCCCAGCCGCACCAGCCGCGGCCGGTCAGCGCAGTGAGCAGAAAGATGCTCAAAAAGATGCCCAGCATGAGCAGCATCAATAGCAGTGAATCCGTGGGGCGAAAGGAGACGCCCAAAAACCAGAAGTCCCGATTGACGAGATCGAAGCGCATCAAGGGGCCAGCGGGTAACTCGATCCACGGAATCGCCGTGAACAGCACCATCAGAATCCAGGCGACGATGCGGCGACGCTGCCACCAGCGGCCCATGGCCGCCTTCGGGCGGAGCCACCGGCGCGAGCCGTCCGCGTTCATCGTGGACAGTACCTGCTCCGGAGGTTGCAGCAGCTTTAGTTCGTCGGCCACGGCGGGATGACCTCGCCTTGCGGCTCCTTCGGAGTAGCGGGAGTGGTTCCACGGAGCGACGCCGCGTACGCAGCGACCTGCGCGATCTGGTTCTCGGAGAGAATGCCCTTCCATGGCGTCATTCCCTTTTCCACCACGCCATTGCGCACCAAGTTTGGAATGTCCGTGATCACGCGCACGTTGATGTAGTGATCATCCGTCATGTTGGGGCCGACGATGCCGCCGCCGTCAAGCAAGTGGCAGGCCATGCAGTTCGTGTCCCAGAGTTTTTTGCCCGCGGCCCAGTGCTCAGGATCCTGCATGAGGCCGAGCAACCCCTCCGCCGATTGATCGAGCTTGATCCGTGCCGCTTCGATCGCGGCAGCGGCGCTCTGCTCTTCGGCGTAGGCGGCTTGAATGGTGTTGCCCATGACGTGGTAGTAAATCACGTAAGGGATCGCGAAGAGCGTGGTGATCCAGAACAGAGCCTTCCACCAACCCGGTAGCGGATTGTCGTACTCCTGGATGCCGTCATAGGAATGATCGCGGAGGTCTTCAGTCATGGCGAGCGGACGACTCGGGATGCACGGGGCGGCCTTCTTCGAGCGGAAGCGAGGCTTCGTGTCGGAAGCGGCGCGCGCGATGAGAGCGGAACGCCCACACGATCACTCCGCAGAAGAACAGGAAGAAGAAAATGGTGGCGAAGTTGCGCCAAAACATGGGGTCGCTCAGGTTCATTGCGCTACTCCCGACACGGTCAGATCGGCAGTGTCCCTGCCGAGTCGCTTGAGATAGGCGATCATCGCGATGATCTCTTTGTCCTCGAATCCGGAAGCCGACGGATCATCGCCGGTCAACTCGGCGGCAAGTTTCAGCGCC
Source organism: uncultured Planctomycetales bacterium (assembly GCA_964502625.1). Classification (GTDB taxonomy): domain Bacteria; phylum Planctomycetota; class UBA1135; order UBA1135; family UBA1135; genus JAQBVK01. The sequence continues at coordinate 6,512 of CAZCXL010000007.1, forward strand.
TGCGCGCGCGCGGCGTCCACGGCTCCGAGCACTTCGGCCTCGCTGTAAGGGACGCCGATCGTGCGCATCACGGCGACCCGGCTCGGAATCTTGTCGAACTCCAACTCCTTGGTCAGCATGTGCGGGTAGGCGGGCATCAGCGAATTGGGCGAAAGATCGCGCGGTTCACGCATGTGACGCAAATGCCAACTCGCCGAGGGAATGCGCACTCCCACGCGCGCGAGATCCGGCCCGATGCGGCGAGAACCCCACTGGAAGGGGTGGTCGTAGACCGACTCGCCGGCCTTGCTGTATTCGCCCCAGCGCTCGGTCTCGTGGTGCATCGGACGCACCATCTGTGAATGGCAGTTGTAGCAACCTTCCGCGATGTAGATTTCGCGGCCCATCAACTCGAGCGGAGTGTAGGGCTTGACCGCGCTAATCGTCGGCACGTTCGATTCGATGGCGAAAGTGGGAACTAATTCGAGGAGCGTTGCGGATGCCACCGCCACCACCACCCACACCGTGAATTTGAGCGGGCGGCCCTCCCAGGCGCGGTGCCAGTCCATGGATTTGAACCACGCCAGCACGCCGGTGCCGGCAGGCCGAGGCGTGACCTCCGGACGAACCACGCACGGGAGCGCGGGCGCTTCGTACACAGGCACTTCGTATTGCGCAGGGCGACGCTTCCAGGTCAGGATCAGGTTGATCCCACACAAACCCATGCCGACCAGGTACATCCCGCCGCCGATCACGCGCACCCAGTACATCGGGATCAGGACCGTGACCGTTTCCATGAAGTCCGGGTAGCGCAAGTAACCCTCGGTGTCGAAAGCGCGCCACATCAAGCCTTGCGTGAGGCCGGCCACGTAGATTGCCACGACGTAGACCAGAATGCCGACCGTCGCGAGCCAGAAGTGCAGGTTGACCCAGCCGGGCTTGGCCATGGATTGGGTTTGCAGCAAACGCGGCAATAGCCAATACACCATGCCGAACACCATGAAACCGACCCATCCCAGCGCGCCGGCGTGCACGTGCGCGATGGTCCAGTCGGTGTAGTGAGAAAGCGCGTTAACCGCGCGCACCGAGAGCAGTGGGCCTTCGAAGGTGGACATCCCGTAAAAGGTGAGGCCCACGACGAAGAATTTGAGAATCGGATCCGTCGCGACCTTGTTCCATGCGCCGCGCAGAGTCAGCAATCCGTTGATCATTCCGCCCCAAGACGGCATCCACAGCATGACCGAGAAGAGCATTCCCACCGTGGCGAGCCATCCGGGCATCGCGGTGTAGTGCAGGTGGTGCGGTCCCGCCCAGATGTACAGGAAGACCCGCTCCAAGAAGTGCAGAATCGACAGCTGGTAGGAGAAGACCGGGCGTCCCGCCGCTTTGGGCAGAAAGTAGTACATCAGGCCCAGGAAAGGCGTGGTCAGGAAGAAGGCCACCGCGTTGTGGCCGTACCACCACTGCATGAAGGCGTCCTGCGCGCCGGCGTAGATCGAGTAGGACTTCAGCATGCCCGCAGGAACTGCAAGGCTGTTGAAGATGTGCAGCACCGCGATCGCCACCAAGGTGGCGATGTAGAACCACAGCGCGACATAGAGGTGCCGCTCGCGTCGTATCTTCAGCGTGGCGAAGAAATTCCAGGCGAAGGCCACCCAGACCACCGCGATGGCGACGTCAATCGGCCACTCGAGTTCGGCGTACTCTTTGCCGCTGGTGTAGCCGAGCGGCAGCGTGATGGCCGCAGAGACGATGATCGCTTGCCAGCCCCAGAAGTGGAAGCGAGAGAGTCTGTCGCTCCACATTCGCGTCTTGAGCAGGCGCTGAGAGGAGTAATAAACCGCCGCGAAGATCGCATTGCCCGCGAAGGCGAAGATCACCGCATTGGTGTGGAGTGGACGCAGCCGCCCGAAAGACAACCACTCGCCCAAATTGAAGCGCGGGTCGGCGAGCTGCAGCGCGATGAGCGCGCCGACCAGCATGCCGACGAAGCCCCACAGGACCGTCGCGTAGACGAACTTGCGGACGACGTCGTCGTCGTAGGAAAAGCGCTCCAGGCGCGGAGCGGGGGAGTCAGAGAGCGCCATGTCCAGTTTTGGGGTCGGGGAGGCTTCCGAGGTATTCAAGACAAGAATATCTAAATATCCTATAAAATCAAGACGATATAGTCTTATAATCGCACCAGATCAGTGCGGAATCCCGCTCCATGAATCAGATCCGTCTGCCGATCCTGGGTGATCCTGAGTCCATGCCGCGTCCGCGCGTCACGGTCGCGTGGCTTTCGATTGGCTTCCGCCCCTTCTTTGTGGCGGCGGCGCTGCACGCGGCCATCTTCATTCCCTGGTGGATTGTGCGGCTGGCCGGCGGCGGCGCGCCCACGGCAGGCGCCTGGCTGCCGATTTGGTGGCACGCGCACGAGATGCTGTTCGGCTTCACTCTGGCCGTGATCGCCGGTTTCCTGCTCACGGCGGTGCGCAACTGGACAGGGCGCGACACCGCGCGTGGGCCTGCGCTCGTCGGACTGCTTGGACTCTGGCTGTTGGGGCGAGTAGCCATGTGGATGCAGACCTGGCTCCCGGAGGAATGGGTGGCCGTCGCGGTCATGGCCTTCCCGGTGGCTCTGATCGTGGCCGTCGGCCGACCGCTGCTCGCAGCGCGAAGCCGGCGCAACTACGGAATCTTGGTGGTGCTCGGATTGCTTGCACTCAGCTGTGCGCTCATGCACTTGCAGGCAGCAGCGGGAGACGCGCGCGCTCTGCTGCGCTGCGTGCTGGTGAGCGTGCATCTGCTCGTCTTGCTCAACGTGGTGATTGGCGGCCGGGTCATTCCCATGTTCACTTGGGCCGCAACGCGCGGTGCGCCGATTCACGGTTGGCCCTTGGCGGACCTGCTCGCTCCCGTCGCGAGTTTCGGCCTCATGCTGGCCGTGGCGATGAGCGCTTCCGGAGCGGTATTCGCGGGCATTGCAGCCGTGGCGGGCGCGATCAACCTGTTGCGCATGATTCCTTGGTGCTCGCGCGCCGCGTTGCGTGTGCCCCTGGTTCTGGTTCTGCACGTGGGATACGCCTGGATTGGTATCGGGCAACTTTTGCTCGCGGCGTCTGCCGCTGGACTGCCCTTGGCCGAGTCCACGGCCTTGCATGCGCTGACGATCGGCGTGATCGGAACGATGACCTTGGGAATGATGGTGCGCGTGGCCCTGGGGCACAGCGGACGCCCAGTGGTGGCCTCCCGGCTCGCCACGCTGGCGATTGGGCTGATGTTCCTTGCGCCGCTCGCGCGACTTTCGGCCTTGGTGTTGCCTGCGCGCTACTGGATGCTCACGGTGCAGACGGCTGGCACTCTCTTTGCGCTTGCCTTTGCGGCGTATCTCTTCGGCTTCGCGCGCGTGCTCCTGCTGCCGCGCCCGGATGGACACACGGACTAGGGATTGGATTCGGTGGGGCGGGCCATCTGTCCTCCGGTGGCTTCGGCGAGTTGCTCCATCAACCGTTCGTGGCGCATGCCATCAGTGACCAGCACTGTGTGAATGCGCACGCCGTAGCGCGCGTAGAGGCGTTTCGCCGCTTCGAGCACGTGAGCATCCAATTGATGCTTGCCGGAACTGCTGCCACCATCACCCACGAAGACGATCGTGTCTATGTCGGGGTCTTGCATGGCGGCCTCCAACGCTTCGACCACCGAAGAAGTGCTGCGATAGAGACGTTTGCGCAAGAACTCCATGGCCTTGAGTCGGTTGGCTTTGTTCACGGGCACTGCCTTCTTGAAGGCCGCCTCGGGCTTGACCTCCACGATCCACATTTGGAACACCGCATCTTCGGGGAGCCGGGCGCAGAAACTTTCCACCTCACGGGCAGCGGCTTCGACGGTGCTGATCGCGCCAAACTGGCTGGCGCTCATGCTGCCTGAGCCATCCACGACGATCGCTACGCGGGAGCTGTCTACCGGCAGACCGAAGAACCGCGCGGAGACCGTGGCCGATTCGGACTGCTTGATCACGCCGAGGCTCTCGTTGGGGCTGTTGTTGCGTTGACGGCGCTCTTGCAGCCACTCAGCTCCAGCCTTCTCCCACCAGCCTTTCCACATTTCCGGCTTGGGACCGAAGGGAAGTCCGGTGAGACTGCGCAGTGCGACCGCTCCGTCGGCAACGTGGCGGCCACCGCCATTTTTCTCGGCACGCTCCAATAGGGAGATGATTTCTGGCACCAATTCGTAGGCGTCGGATTGGACCGCCGCCTCCAGGGCCGCCACGAGTGGAGCGCGGTCCTTGCCGCGCAGCGCAGTGGTGGCGGCAGAAAGAAATGAGGGCATGCCCGCTTTGCGCGCGGCGAGCACGCGCAGGGTTTCGGCCCGGTCTGCGGGGTCTTTGGCGCTCGACGCGGCCTTCGCCAGCATGGCGATTTCGAGAGCGCTCCATTCATCCAGGAAGACGAAGCCCACGCCAGGCGCGCCGGCGTCGAGTAGTCGGTTGCGCGCTGCTTCCGCGCGCTCCTGGGGCGAGCGCTCGAAGGTCACGCGACGCTCTGCCAGCATTTTCCCGGCGGTGACTTGCCAGGCGCGATTCACTTCTGGTGCGGCGTGTTCGAAGGCGCGGTCGAAGAGCAATTCGTCGGCGCAGGTTGCATCGGAGGCGGCCAGCGCTTGCAGGCACAGAATGCGCAGGAAATCCCCACGCTTGGAATCACTGGCGGCGCGCGCGAGCAGATCGCCTTCTTCGCGAGTCTCAGCGGCGAGCATGCCGGTATAGAACCAGTCCCGCAGGAGCACGCCGTGGTAAGTCTCCCATTTGGATTCGAAGAGTTCCAGTCGCAATCCCATGGCCTCGCGGCTGCGCATGTCCGCGAGCGCCTTGGCGGCGTCAGCGGCGCCGGACTCATAGCTGGAGCGGTCCACGGCCTTGCGTAGCTTTTCGTCGATCTCTTGGAGGCTGGGCTCCTGAGCAAGCGCGATCAAGGCGAGCGATGCGAGCATGGTGATGAAGAGTAAGGGATTGCGGGCCGCGTGCGGCACAAACCGTCAACTCCTCCCTAGTTGACGCATACCGCCACTAGGCGTGACGCGATTCGCCACAGCCGCCCACGGCCCTAGTCGTGGCCGTGGCCGGCATGCGCGTCGGGAGCGAGGCCGCTGGCCTCGTCGAGCGTCTTGAGCAGGGCGAGCGCCCCCGCGTGCTCCGGCTCGCGCTCGAGAATGTCCGCGAGCAGCGCACGTGCGTCCTCGTCGTCAAGCATCTCTGCGGAGGCCCGCGCCAAGGCCAGGGTGATGCCGCTGTCCTTCCAACCTATCTCTTCGCGCAAGGGCCGCAGGAAGGTCTCCACCAGCTCCACTTCGCGCTTCGCTGCTAAGGTGCCTGCGACGTCGGACCACAAGGCGTGCATCCATTGCGCATCAGGGTAGGAGCGCGCGAGCCGCAACAGCTCCGTCAGCGCCTGCTCGTCCACCTCGATGGCATCCGGACCGGGCACGAGGAGAGTGTCGTGCGTCGAGTACTCCTGCGCGGCGTAATGCAGAGCGTAGAAGCGCAGCAAGGAGGGGGGGGGAGGTGCGCCGGACTCCGTCGCCATGACGGGCGCGAGTTCCGCGAGCACCTCGGCGGCGCGGCGCGTGGACTGCAACTCGTCCACCAGACGCCAGACCGTGCTCGCAAGTTCTGCGTGCAGTCGCGGCAAGGGCGAAGCCAAATGCGAACGACGGCCTTCGTGCGCCACGGCGCGCAAAGATTCGTGAGGTAGACGCATGGCTTCGAGGGCGTCCGGCCAAACCATCCCTTCTCCCTTCGCGCCCACGAGCAGTAGCCGCACGCCGCGCAAGCCATCAGGCACGGCGTACAGCGCCCCTTCATAGAAAATTTCTCCCCATGCGCCAATCAGTCCGGGCAGCGCTCCTGGCGGGAGTTGCTCGGGCGCAAGCGCCAACACGCAGATGCCACCAGGAGCTAGCCGACGCGCCGCCTGCGCAGCAGTTCCCACCCGCAGCAGGTTCCAGGATTCATCCCAGAGCGCGAGCGAGCGCAGCACGATCAGGTCAAACTCTCCGTGGCTGCGCGCCAGGCTTTCGCAGTGACTCAGTGCGAGTCCATAACCCTGTGGATTGCGAAGAGCGAGCAGGTCAGCCGCGGCGGAAGGCGTGGCCAGCTCGGCTTCGCGCACGCCAGTCCGCGCCGCAGCACGCAAGGAAGCAGGGTGCGGCGGGCCCACGAAAAGCGCGCGTCTTGCGCCTGGCCGCAGCGCCAATGCCAAATCCAATTCGCGAACCCATGTACCGGGTTCGTCGAGTTCCGGCGTGACCAAATTTCTGCCGGCGGCGAGAAACTGACCGGAGAAGCCTTGACCAACCTCCGGCTCCACCACGCGCCACACCACGTCGCGTGCGGTTGTTGCTAGCGCAACGCCTTCGGCAGTGCTTGCCACCCGCCAATTCTTCACATCTTGCACGGGGAAGGCGAGGTCGGGTACCAACGCAGGTCGTGCGATCATGAGCGCCGCAATCCCGATGGCCAGACTGATCGGAATGCGCACGGCGAGCCGGTCTTTCGCCGCCACCAGGATGGAGAGAGCTGCGCCGATCAGCGCAAGGGTTGCGAAGAAGACGAGTCCGGTGCTTGCGTGCGGCGCATCGAAGGCCGGCAGCGAGAGCACCACTTGCATGAATCCTGCGCCGAGGAACAAAGGCGCCATGCCGAACGGTCCATCGGGGCGACGTCCGAGCCAAGCGCGCACTCCGGCTCCTGCCATCAGAGCCATGAGTCCGGCGCCGACGATCACCAGCAACGGCACGTAGGCAAAGTGTGCTTCCGGCAAGCGCGGCGCGTTGAAGCCTAAGAAACTGCGCAGTGCTGGCATGCGCAGAAGTCCATCGAAGGCCAAGGGCTGGGAGTAGGCCGCCCAGTTGCGCATGGCGAACGGCAAGAGCAGTCCGGTTGCGGCGACGAACAGTGCGGCGATGCTCGCGCTCCAACGGGATTCGGCTGCAGGCACGCCGATGGTGAGCCAGGCGATCAGCAGCACGCAGCCCAAGGCAAGCATCGCCTGCGCATCGGATGCGGCATCAGATGCGTCGAAGGCGCGCAACATCGGCCAGAGCGCGGCCGCGATGGCAGCGAGTCCCGCGCCGAGCAGCAAGCCCGACGTGCGCCGCGTGATGCGTTCCCAAGTCGGCATCTCCTGCTCGTCGGGATGTTCGGGAGGTTGCGCGGTGCCGGCGGTGGTCATTCCGGCAAGTGCCGCGACCAGGGCGAATCCCCCCAAGCCCAGTCCGAATCGTTCCGCGAAGGCGACTCCGAGAAAGGCAGCCGCGGCATGCACGGTGAGCGTGAGGGAGGGGCGCGCGGAGGTGGCGAGTAGCGCAGACAGTCGCGCACCAAGGACGCGGAGCGGCAAGATCAGGACGCAGCCGGCAAGTCCCGCCCACGGCGCCGCCGGAGAGAGCAGCGGAAGCGCGAGTCCTCCCGCGGCAAGCCAAAGGAACGAGGCACGTGCTGGCGGTTTGGCAGTGCCGCGATGACAGGCGCCCCAACCGATTGCGATCAGCATTGCGCCGGTGGCCAAGGCTCGGAGGTCGGCGGCCCCGCCGAGCGCCACGGCCCATGAGTCCGCGATGCCTGTGAATAGGGCGGCCACTGCGGCGCCGCGCACCAGCGGCAAGAACAGAGCGGACAGGAGGTTCATCTGAAGTGAGATTCTCCCTATCCTGTCCGTTCCTGTGCCTGAAACCAACTTCGCCGGACTGATTTCTGGGTGGTTCCAGCGCAACCGGAGGGAGTTGCCTTGGAGGCTCAAGGACGCCGGCCGCGCGCGCCGCGAGCCCTACGCCGTGTGGGTCGCGGAGGTGATGCTGCAGCAAACCCGCGCCGAAGTCGTCGGGCCCTATTTTGAGCGCTTTCTGCAGCGCTTCCCAGACGTCGCCGCGCTTGCGGCCGCGCCGGAGAGTGAAGTCCTGCGCTGCTGGGCAGGATTGGGTTACTACCGACGCGCGCGCATGTTGCACGCTGCGGCTCAAGAGGTGGTGGCGCGGCTCGGTGGGCTCCTCCCGGTCACCATGGACGCTTGGCGCGAATTGCCAGGCATCGGTGAATACACCGCGGCGGCGATTGCGGCTCAGGCGCATGGCGAGGCACGCGCAGCGGTGGACGGCAACGTGAAGCGGGTTGCTGCACGCGTACTCGGCCTGGAGATGCGCGCCGATGAAACCGCGCTGCATGGAGCGGCTCGCACTTGGGCGCAGGAGTTGATGGATCGCGCAGAAGATCCGGGCGTCATGGTCGAGGCGCTGATGGAATTGGGAGCAACGGTGTGCACGCCGCGCGCGCCGCGCTGCACGGAGTGTCCGGTTGCAGAGGACTGTGCGGTCCGCGCGCGCGGGAATCCAGAAGCGCTTCCGCTCCCGAAGGCGCGCACGCAATGGGTGGATCTGCGTTTGCGTGGATTTCTCGCCCGGCGTGGCGAGGCTTGGTTGTTGCGCGAGCGCATGGAAGGATGGAATCCCGGCCTCTGGGAGCCTCCGGCGGAGCTTGCGCGGCCAGATGAGCGGCCGGAGGAGAGTTGGCAGCGGCTCGGCCTTGGGGCGGCGCGCGCGTTGCGGCCGCTCGGCGAGGTGCGGCACGTGATCACGCGACACCGCATCCGCGTGGAGGTCTTCAGCGTGGAGGACTGGGAAGGCGGGCCGCAGCCGGTGATTTCGGAAGCGGTGGGGCTCACTGGATTGGCGCGAAAGATGCTGCGCTTGCAGACGGTGGTGCACGGGGCCGAATGATCGCGCTTGCCATCCTCTTCCTCGCGTGCCCGCAGGCCTATGGTGAACGATTGCAGGAGCGCGTGCCCACGGTGCAGGATCCGAAGATCGTTCTGGACGGATTGATTCAGGAGCCTGCTTGGGAGCAGGCGCTGCTGCTCGACGACTTTCTCACCGTCGAGCCGGAGGAAGGCTTGGCCGTCGATCCGCCCTGGGAGGTGAGGATCCTGCGCACCGACGTCGCGCTCTATCTGGCGATGACCTTCTATGAGCCGGAGCCGGAGCGCATGGTTCTCCAGAACGAGCGCCGGGATGCCGTACTCGAAGAAGACGATCGCATTGAATTTCTGTTCGACACCTTTGCTGACGGGAAAACGGCTTACTTCTTCCAGGTTTCCGCCGGCGGCTCGCGCGGGGACGCGTTGATTGGCGACAACGGGCGCCGCTTCAACAAACCGTGGAACGGTTTCTGGGAAGCCTCGGTGATTCGTCTGCCGGATCGCTGGGTGGCGGAAGTCCGAATCCCCTTCGACACCATGTCCTTTGGCTCTGGCGACGTCTGGCGCGCCAATTTCGAGCGTTTCCGCGGCGCGGATCGTAGCATCAGCCGTTGGTCCGGCGCACGGCGCGCCTTCCGGCTCTCCACCGTAAATCAAGCGAGAGAGTTGGCTGGCTTCGCGGGCGCGCAGCAGGGGCTGGGGGTGGAGTTTCGGCCCTTCCTAAAACTCGACGGACGCGACGGCTCCCTCACTGAGGATGATGGCTTTCACTTGGACGGAGGCGGGGAGGTGTCTTGGCGGCTCACGCCGCAACTCACCGCGGCCATGACCTGGAACACCGATTTCGCCGAAACGGAAGTGGACGAGCGGCGCGTCAATCTTTCCCGCTTTCCACTCTTCTTCCCTGAGAAGCGAGACTTCTTCCTCCAGGACAGCACGCTGTTCCAATTCGGCGAACAGGGCGGACAGTTCGGCAGCGGCGGCGGGAACTTGGTGCCCTTCTTCAGTCGGCGCATTGGTCTCGTGGACGATTCGGTGGTGCCGATCGAAGCCGGCGCCCGTTTGGCGGGTCGGGCCGGGCCTTGGGATCTCGGCTTCTTGGGAGTGCGCACCGAGGAAGTGGCGGGAATCGGCGTGCCCGCCGGAGATCTGTTCGTGCTGCGTCCGGCCTTGCGCGTCGGGGAAGAGGTGACGGTGGGGGGATTGTTGACCTCCGGCTCTCCGGCCACCGATGCGAGCAATACCGTCGTCGGCGGCGACGTGCGCTGGTCTTCTTCCACTTGGCTGCCCGGCAATTTCAACCTCAACGCCTTCGTGGTCGGCAGCGATGACGAGGCCACGGATTCCACGGGCCTGGGCTTCGGCGTGGAGGCCAACTATCGCAATGAGGATTGGATCTACGCCTTGCGCACTCTGGGCAGCCATGAAGACTTCCAGCCGGCGCTCGGCTTCGTGCAGCGTCCCGGCGAATGGTTGACGACGGGCTCGGTCGAGTGGCAGCCGCGGCCCGCGAGTAGCACGGTGCGCAACTACGCATTCTCGATCGATCCCACCATCTGGACGGACTTGAATGGAGATCTTGTCAGTGGCAGCCTGCGGGTGACCCCCTTCGAAGTGGAGTGGCACAACGGCGATCAGTTCGAAGTGGCCATCTCCCACGATCGTGACATCGTGGACACAGACTTTGAAATCTCCGATGGCGTGATCATTCCCGCCGGTTCCTACGACTGGCAACGATTGCAGCTCGAATACCAGTGGTCCGAAGCGCGGCCGGTTTCCGGCAAGGTGGAAGTCCGCGGCGGAAGCTTCTACGACGGCGACATCCTGAGTTACGAAACGGAGGCCAACTGGCGGCCGCATCCGCGCCTGAGGCTTGGTCTCGGCTACGAGGAGAACCTCGTGAGTCTGCCGGACGGCGACTTTGCGACGCGTCTGGCGCAGATGCGCTGTGACATTGGCTTCTCGCCGCAACTCGCCTGGCAGAGCCTGCTGCAGGCCGACAATGAGAGCGACACCCTCGGCGTCCAATCGCGGCTGCACTGGATTCTGGAAGACGGACGCGAGCTGTTTCTCGTGGTGCAGACCGAGTGGGAAAGGACGCCAGACGGTACGATCGTGCCGGAAGAACGCCAGTTGGCGATCAAACTCGTATGGGCCGTGCGTTTCTGATTCTTGGGCTTGCCCTCGCGTCCTGCGCCGCGCCGGGATCGGTCGGCACTTCTCTGGATGCAGTCGCCGTCGGCATTGCCAGCCGCACGGATGGCGAAGGCGCGCGTGCAGGCATGACCTTCGGGTACTTCACTTCCGGCTACCGCGGTTGGGGTTCGTTCGCGAAGTTGCGCGTGGACGCAGTGACCGGCCTGGATTTTCTCTTCGATGATTCGGATAGAGCCGACAACGTCGTTCCCGATGATCCTTACGTGGACGTGCACACCGGCGCCGTGGTCTTCGACGTTGGCCTGGTGTATCGCTTCGCCGAAAACTTCGCGGCCTACGGCGGCGTAGGGCTCGGCGATCTTTACCGGTACGAAGCGGTGCCGAATGGCTACGGCGGCGAGAGACGCAGCGTGCACTCGATCGAGTGGAATGAGAACCTGACTACCGGAATCCTCTGGCTCTGGGGCCAGAGCGGCGCAGGAATGGACTTCGGATACGACTCCTTCGATCAGTCTTGGCGCTTGGGTTTGGTGGTCAACTATGGCGGCTCGGGCGACAACTGGCTGGACTAACATGACCGGCTTGATGGAAGCGAAGGACGCCCTGGGGTTCACGCGCGCCGCGGTGCTCGGCGCGGGCACGATGGGTCATGGCATCGCGCAAGTGTGCGCGCAGGCCGGACTTACCGTGCGGCTCTACGACGTGGCTCCTGAAGCCGTCGCGCGCGGACTCGCGGGCATCGAATCTTTTCTGGCCAAGGGGGTTGCGAGAGGCAAGCTCAACGCCGAGGATGCGGCCGCAATCCGCGCAAGGATCTCGGGCACCACTGCGCTGCACGAGGCCTGTGCGGGCGCAGAAGTGGTGATCGAAGCCGCGCCTGAGCGGCTGGAGCTCAAGCGCAAACTCTTCGCCGAAGCCGCGTCCGCCGCGCCGGCTGGGGCGCTCCTCGCGAGCAATACTTCCTCACTTTCGATCGGTGCGATCGCCAGCGGGTTGCCTGCGCCGGAGCGCTTTCTCGGCATGCATTTTTTCAATCCGGTGCCGCTGATGGCACTGCTGGAAGTAGTGCGCGGACCTGCAAGCGCCGACTCCACGGTGCATGCGGCGGTCGCGCTCGGTCGCCGTCTAGGCAAGGAGCCGATCGTGGTGCAGGATGCGCCCGGTTTCGCGTCCTCGCGGCTCGGAGTTGCGATCGGTCTGGAGGCGATCCGGATGGTGGAGGAAGGGGTGGCGAGCCCGGCGGACATCGACAAGGCGATGGAGCTCGGTTACCGCCATCCGATGGGCCCGCTGCGCTTGACGGATCTGGTGGGTTTGGACGTGCGGCTTGGCATTGCCGAGTACCTCGCGGCCGAGCTCGGCCCAAGGTTTGAGCCGCCGCGCCTACTCCGGGAGATGGTGGCCGCCGGCAAGCTCGGCAAGAAGTCCGGCGAGGGCTTCTATCGTTGGGACTAATCCTCCCTCCTCCGCAACTTTCAGGCTGAAGTGGGGTTTCATGGGCCGAAGATGATTAGGATGGATGTCATGCTTTCGGCCATTCTCGCCCTCGCGACCGCGCTGCCCGCCGCGCAGCAAATGAGTCCGGAGACGCCGCTCAATGAGCGCGAGCGCGCAGTGCATTTGTTGAGTCGGCTCGGCTTTGGAAATGCGCCCGGAGAAGTCGAGCGCGTCCTGGAGATGGGCGTTGATGCGTGGCTGGATGCGCAGCTGCAACCGGCCAAAGCCAGCGACCCGCGGCTGCTCGAGGCGCTCGGGCGTTTCGAAACTCTGGCGATGTCGCCGGCCGGAGTGAACCAATGGGTGTACCAAGACTTCGTCGGCAACGGCAAGAACGAGGACGCACTCTCGCAGGAAGAACAACGCTTGCTCCGCGAGCGGCGCCGCATGCCCGGCCAGGAACTCGTGCATTCCATCTTGTTCCGCGCGGTGCTCTCCGACCGTCGCGCCGAAGAAGTGCTCTGCGATTTCTGGCGGAATCACTTGAACGTCTCCTTCACCAAGGGCGACGCGATCGAAGTTCAGGTCAACGACTACGAGCGCATGGTGATCCAGCGCAACGTGCTCGGAAAGTTCGGGGACATGCTCAAGGCGTCGGCCCGGCATCCGGCGATGCTCAACTACCTCGACAACGCGCTCTCACGGCGTCCGCCGTCCAAGCAGGAACTTGCGGAGATCGAGCGCAACGCGAAGCGGAGCACGGGTTCGCGCGAACGCGCTGCAGAGGCCGTGGAGATCGCATCGCAGCGCGGGCTCAATGAAAACTACGCGCGCGAGTTGCTTGAGTTGCACACGATGGGCGTGGACAACGGCTACGACCAAGCTGACGTGGTGGCGCTCGCTGCTGCGCTGACCGGATGGACCTACGACGGCGGTCGCCGCGCTTCTCAGGAATTTGCTTTCCGGCCTGACATGCACGTGGTGGGCGACAAGCGTCTGCTCGGCCGGCGCTTCGCAGAGGACGACACCGGCGGGCCTGGGCAAGGGGAGGCCATCTTGGAGTTTCTAGCCGAGAACAAGAACTCTTCCAAATTCCTGGCCACCAAACTGGTGCGCTATCTCGTGAGCGACCAGCCGCCGCAGAAATTGGTGGACGAAGTCGCCAAGGTCTGTCAACAAACCGACGGAAGCATTCCCGCGATGGTGCATGCCATCGTCAAAAGCGATGAGTTTTGGAAACGGGAGCATTTCGAGTCGAAGTTCAAGACTCCCTACGAGTTCGTGGTCAGCGCGGTGCGCGCCGTGGGCGCCAACGTCACCGAGACCGGCCATCTCGCCGCCATCTTGGTGGCGATGAATCAGCCCACGTACAACTGCGACGACCCCACGGGTTGGTACGACACCGCCGAAGCTTGGCTGGACACGGGTGTTCTGGCGCTGCGTTGGCAATTTGCGCTCGACCTCGCCGAGGGCCGCATCCGTGGCGTCGTGATTCCGACTGAGTTTTGGGAGTACGTTCCGCTGGATGCCCCCGCAGAAACCTGGCAGCACCATCTGGCGCGCGTGATCCTGCCGGAAGGAGCGGGTGAGCGCACCCGCGCGGCCTTGGCCA
>CAZCXL010000008.1:0-19531 GCA_964502625.1 uncultured Planctomycetales bacterium
GAGCGTAGGTCTTCAACTGATAGCTCTCTTGAGCCTCACCCATGCTGCCGATCTTGATCTCTCCGCCCTGCGGCACCTCGAGCAGCGTCGGCGCCTCGCCCAGCTTGGCCAAGCGTTTCTGCTTGAAGTCCTTCAGCGAGGAGCGCTGAGAGAAGCCCAGGAAGGTCCGCGTCTGCGAGTCGTAGGCCTTGCGCAGGATCTTGTTCGCGACGTCGGCCGTGATGTACGGGAAGTCGCTCGTGGACATGGCGCGGCTGGCGAGATCGCTGACCGACAGATCGTCCGTCCGGACGCCGCGCGCCTCGAGCAGCATGCGGCCAATCTCCAAGATGGAGCGGCTGCGGAAGCGGCGCGCGGTGTCCGGCAGCGCGAACTGATCCGGCTTGTACCGGTTCAGCAGTGCTGCGGTCACGCCCTCGCGCACGGCAGGATCCTCCTGAGCCGGCAGCACGCGCGTGGTGCTCGTGGTCGGCGTGGCTTCCGAGCGCGCGGCCAGTGCGTCGAGGACGCGTTGGTTCGCCTGCTCTTGAGTGCAGCGACCCGCGACGACGTCGTTGACCAGCGTGTCTTCGAACGCCTGGCCGAGGTTGCTGCTGCGGATGGTGCGGCGCAGCGGATCGAGATCCACCGCACGCGCCGTCGGCTGCACTGCCGGCGTGACGGGCGCAGCGGCTCGAGTGGATTCCGCGGGGGGCGTGACCGGCGCGGCGGGTACGGGATCGGGCGGCATGGCTTGTTCTCTGTTCTGTCGGGTTGCACTCGCCGGATTCGCGGCAGAGTGGACGAGGCTTTCGTAGCGATGAGCCTCGCGCATGGAGCGGACGCCAGCGGCGTCGTCGAAGGGGATGGAGACCAGCGAGATCTCGAAGGGTGTCCAGCGAATCGCCTTGAAGCGACGCTTGCCAGATTTCGCGTCGTCCGGCGTGGTGGTCTCGTCCCACTCGTTCACCTGGTAGCCGATGGAAGTCTTGCGCAGGATTCCGTCCTGCACGTCCTGCGCGATCGGCTTGACGTCCTCGCGCGCGCTGAGGCGCACGAGTGCGATCCCTTCGCCTCCCTCGAGTCTGGCGCGCTCGGTCACACCGAGAACGCCGCGGTCCCAGTTGCCGCCGTGCACGCCGCTGAACCAACTGTGGGAGTCCAGCAGAGGGGCGCCGTTATTCAGGCGCGAGAGATCGACGTGCTCGGAATCCATGCCGAGCTCTTCGATCCACTCCCGCACGTACTCGCCAGTGGGGCAGTATCCGTGGCGGGTTCCTTCCGCGCCGGTCGAGAAGACGATCTCGAAGGTGCGCGCCGCGGCGTTGAACGAATTCGCACGGATGACGAGGTCCCGGTGGAACGGCTCGATCATCACGCGGTTGGTGGCGCGCGCGGGCGCCTGCTCGGATGCAACGGGTGCCTGAGGCATCGAGGCTGACACAACCACACGGCAGAGGCCGCGTCAAGTGCGGCGATTTAGGACCTTGTCCACCGGCTGTCTACTTCTTCGCGGGCACAGCCTCGCTGTCCGGCACGTCCGTCGATTGGAGGATGCCGGAGAGCGTGACCTTCCGCGGGTCGGTGTCGAGGGTGATCTTCATGTCATCGAGCTTCTGATTCGTCGCCGCGATCTCGGCCAGCACCTGGTCCGGATCCTCGCCCTGTTCCGCGATCGCCTGGTCCAGGCTCTGCAAGCCAGAGCGCACGGCCGCTCGGATGGCCGGGATCTCCTTCGTCGGGTCCAGGAACTCTTTGCGCGGAGCGCGCCATTCCACGGATACCGGGGCAGGAAGCGCACCGGACAGGAAGGCCACCTCCTGCCACCACTGAAAAGCCCGCTGGCAGAACTGCGGCACCACGAGTTTCCAGCGCCAGTTCTCAATCCGGCGGCCGAATTCATTCCAAGCCATCCGGGCGCTGGAGTAGTTGGTATGGCTGTAATCGCCCGTCATGAGCTCATAGGGCACCTGCCAGCCTGCGGCGATCTCGTGAAGTGTGATGCTTGCGAAAGTGTCGAGGTCACCGACTACGGGCGGGTTGGCGAACTTGATATCCCGGCCGGGGCCGAGTCTCTGGATGGTGCCCGACTCCAGCATGTCCACCGGGTAGGCATCGTTATCGGTTTCTGCCGGCAGGCCGATCGAGGTCTGACCTTCCGCGTCCACTTCGAAGGCGGCGAAGCATGCAGCGATCAGCTGTTTCTGCAGGGTGGCATCCTCGTATTCGTCCCAGTTGCGCGACCGCAGGATGACGGACACCCCGTGCGGAACGCCACGCGCCTGGCCCGGCCGCCGGCGCGGGAAGATATGCAGGATCTCGGAGGCATCAATGCGCTCGGATTGGGAGTTCCGCGAGCCCCAGAGCACGTTGTCCCCTGGATGATCGCGGAATAGCCAGTAGGCCACGCGCCGGCCGAGCAGATCGAACTCGATGCCTTGGATGACTCGGTGGCCATTCTCAATCACGCCATCCTTGAGCACGTCGAGGTGGTCCGGCTCGAGGACCTGCAGCTGGAGCGGTACCACCAATCCATCGGCTGCGCGCCGAACCCGCCGGCGGACGAGCACCTCTCCGGCTTCCAGGGCTGTGCGCAAGACGAGATCCTGCAGGCCGTAGAAGTTGTCACGGCCGTCCACGTCTGCTGCGGTAGTGCCCATGCTCTCCCGCCAGAGTTCCTGCGCACGCTTTGTCGCGCGAGTGCCTCCGTCGAAGCGGGGGAGGATGCCGGCACCGAGGGTGTTCGCAACGATGCCTTCCACCGCATTGATCGCGTGCGAGTTGTTACGCGCCAAGTCCCGGCAGCGATCCCTCAACTTCGTCAGTGCAGGCAGGATCTCGGCATTGGCTGAGCGCGAGGTCGTGCGCCAGCCATCGGTCCGCCTTCCGGTAGTCGCACCCTCGTAATTGCGGGAGACGACGTCGAGGATGGCGCGGCTCTTCAGTCTCTGCAGGCCGCGAGTGGGATCTAGCCAACCGACCAGACGATCCAGAGCGTTCGGCGAAACCCGCAGCTGCGGGACCGCACGCTGCACCACGATTCTCGGGCGCTCGCGCTCTCTCACGACGTGCCCTTCCGGAAGCTGACCACGCGCCGACCCGAGGAAGCACTCACCTGCCCAATCTCCCGGCGCATGACATCGCGCAGCTGGAGCATTTCATCCAGGGTGCGATAGGTGACTTCGCGATCGCGGTACTTCACGCGCAGCGTGCCACGCGCAATCGCTTGCTCGAGCGCGGTTAGGTGTGTCTGGGTCCAGGTCGCCATTTTCTAGGCCTCCATCGCTTGGGCGCGCCGGGAAGCGCATCGGCTGGAGCGGCACGTTCCTGAGTTTGCTCCTGCTGCACGTTCACTCCGAGCAGTCGCTCGAGCTCCGTCCAGACTTCCGGTCCCCAGCGATCCACGCCCAGCATCGCCGCGGCCGCGCGCGCATAGCACGCTTCGTCCAGCGCTTCGTTCCTTTCGTGAATCGTTACCCATTTCCCTTTCCGGTAGTCCTCCGCCGTGAGTTGACGGAAGAATTCGTCGTCCAGGTCGCCCGGGTAGTGACAATAGCCTCTGGGAAACGGAGTGTCAGCAGTGGTCGGCGGGTCCAAATTCAGGAAGGTGTAGAGCTCTTCCTTCAGACGTCCGGTGCCCACGGTCCAGAGCTGCGCGCCGCGCGGGATCTTGCGGCCCTTGTAGTTGACATCCACCTGTTTCGGGCTGCTGATGATGTAGGGGAGGTTGGGGTTTCCGCCCTTCACCGCAATCACTCCGGGTTGCTTACGCCGCGCCCAGTTCAGCACGACGTGGAACCGGTAGCCGGTATCGATCGCCATGCACCGGATATCCAGGTGCTGGCCGCCTTCGTGGAGATAGATCCGCTGCGTGCGCAGTTTCTCGAGCGCCTTCCACGGATCATCAGTGGCCGTGTCGCCCGGGATAGTGAACCGGTCCACCAGCCAGCGCTCGAGCTCACGCCCCCAGGCGTAGACCGAGCCCTGGATGCGATTGCCTTGGACGTCCACGCCGGCGGTGAGGATTAGACCCCCCTTGGGAATGGTGCCTTGTTGGTAGTCCTCCTTCAGCCGGTACAACCGCTCCCACTCCGGTGCCTCGCCCTTTTCCTCGAACGGCTCGGCCAGCTTCGTCATCACGAAATCCTTGAGCGCGGTGACCTTCAGCCGCGGATGGTGAAAGTTCACCCACATCTGCGCGAGATCGATCCAACGCACAGCCCCTGGTGGGTGATAGAGCGCGTTCCATTGGAAACTGCGGTGCGAGTCGGATTTCTCCGGGCACTCTGAAATCCAGCGACCCTTGGAAAGCATGTCGGCTTTCTCCTCCTCGCCGATGGCTCCCTTGCAACTCGCGCACTCGTAGTGGACGTCCGTGACCGTCAGGTTCTCATCACGTGTCCACTTCACTTGTCCCCACTTCAGCGGCTGGTAGTGGCCACAGAGTGGACAAGGAAGATGACGGAGGCTGCGATCGCCGAGGTTGAAGGCAGCCTCAATGCGTGACGTGCCTTTCGTCTTTGGAGTCGAGGTCTCGAGCACTTTTGCGCGCTGCCCGAAACTGAGCGTGCGGTTGACTGCCAGGCTGGCCGGATCTCCTTCCTTGTCCAGATCCTCGACATAGGCATCCAGTTCGTCCATCCACAACTTCGACGCCGGCATGTCGCGCAGGCTTGCTGCACTCTTCGCGCCGGCGAGGATGATCAGGCCGCCCTCGAACTCCTTGATGAAGGTGGTGTTGCTGCGATCGCGCGCCTTCCGTCGACTCACTTTGGAGCGCACGGAGTCGCAGGCCTCGATCATGGTGTCGACTCGCTGGCGGCTGAACCGCTTTGCCAGGCCGAGGTCAGGCCGGACGATCAGGAACGGCGCCGGCGCGAGGTCAATGCAGTGACCGAGCCAGTTCAGGCCGACTTCCGTCTTGCCAAACTGAGACGGTCCCATGAGCGTGACCCGCTTGACTGGGCTGCTCGGCGAGAGCGCATCCATGATGTCCGTCAGCAGCGAATTGCGCTCGTTCTCCCAGAGTCCCACAGATTGCGTGGTGGCGGAAGTCATCATCCTCTTCGCTGCCGCCCATTCGCTCACGCTGGTCTCGGGGTCCGGCCGAAGTGCCGAGGACAGGACCTCGTAGAGAATCTTGCGCGCGGCTTCCTCCGCGATCTGGATCATGACTTCCTGCCGAACTGATCGGAGAGGTTGCGCAGCGCGTTGCTGATGGACTTCATCAAGATCTCGCGCACTCGGTGCTCATCCTTGATGCCAGCGATCGTGCCGGCGACTTTGTCCGGCACCGCGAGCAGCGCATCCCTGACCATGCGGTTCGTGCGAAAGAGCTGCGTCCGAAGTTCATCCGCAGGAATGAGCCGGCCGAGGCGTTCTTCGTAATCGAGCTTGCGCAGCCGTGCGTCGAAGGCGGCGATCGCAGCCCGACTTCCGGCGAGAGAGGAGGAGGATTTCGAATTGGCACTGGACGCCTCCGGCTGGTCGCCATCGTCAGCCGGGTCCTGCTCAGCCGCCGCTGGCTCATCCTGAAAAAGTGGTCCTGCCGACGGATCGCGGTTGGCGTCGATGCCGGCGCGGATGGAATCCGCGTCACGCACGAACGCCGGATCTGAGTTCCGCGCAAACTCCACGTCGGCGAGGTCGACGTCCAGACGAACCTTGCCGCCGTCGTTCAGCACCACGGCCGCCTTGAGCCGACCCTCGCGGATGGCCTTGTA
The DNA here is from genome assembly GCA_964502625.1 of uncultured Planctomycetales bacterium. GTDB lineage: Bacteria > Planctomycetota > UBA1135 > UBA1135 > UBA1135 > JAQBVK01. The sequence continues at coordinate 5,703 of CAZCXL010000008.1, forward strand.
AATGCCCGCCCTCGATCTCTTTCTGCTTCGTGCGTAGTCCTGGACCGACAGCAGGCTCATGCGCTACTCGAGGGTGGGGCGGAGGCCGAGGTGCTCCATCCGGGTGAGGATCGCAGCGCAGTGCTGCTCCGTGATCTCCATGCCGAAGCAGCGGCGGCCAACCTGCTCGGCCGCAACCATCGTGCTTCCAGATCCAAGAAAGCAGTCGAGCACAACCTGCGCCGGCGCGCTGCTGTTCAGGATCGCGCGACGTGCAAGTGCAACGGGCTTCTGAGTCGGATGCAGGTAGTTGCTGTCGCGCGCCACTTCCCAGAGTGAGCCCTGGCCGTCGCTCGGCATCAACCGGATCGAGCCATCGAGCGGGATGCGCAGGCGCCGCACCCGTGCTTTGCCGTCCGGCTCCCGCGCGGCCACGTAGAGTTTTTGCTTCTCGCCGGCGATCACAATCACGCCGGCGCCGAGCGCCACCCATCCAGCATCCGCGGTCGTGGACGTGATTCGCCAGACGGTGGTGTTGGTGCGATCCCCGTAGAAGCGTGGCCGCTGCCCGTCACGCGCCGCGTAGAAGCAGGGCTCGTAGTCGCGCCGGTAGTCCATCATCCCGAGGCTGCCGGATGGCTTCGCCCAGATGATGGTCTCGACTTCGACCAAGCCGACCACGCGCATGGCGGCCGCGAAGTCCTCGCGCGTCTCCATCGCGTGCCAGATGTAGAACCCAGCCGACGGCTCGGCGTGCTGCAGTGCTAAGTGCAGGCTCGGCCGAAGCAATGAGTCCACGAGTGCGATGTCACGCTCGGCGTCGCCGCGCACCGCACCGTGGCGGTCGCTCGAGGACTGGTATCCCACACCGTAGGGCGGATCGGTGAAGACCATTGCCGCCTGCTCGCCTGCCATCAGCCGAGTCCAGTCCGCCGGCTGCGTCGCGTCACCGCACAGCAGTCGGTGTTGGCCAATCCTCCAGATCTGGCCGCGCTGCACCTTCCATTTTTGCTGCGCGGCGTCCACGTCTTCGACCACTGCGGCTGTGTCCAATTCGCTCTCCACGTCCTCGCCGATCAGGCGGTCGATTTCGCGTTCGTCGAATCCGGTGAGCTCGACCGGGAATCCGTCGCCCTCGAGGATGCAGAGCTCTTCCGCGAGAAGTTCCCGGTCCCACCCGGCGAGCTCGGCCAGGCGGTTGTCGGCGATCACGTAGGCACGCCGCTCCATATCGGTGAGGTGATTCAAGACGACGACGGGCACCTGCTCGAGCTCGAGTTCCTGCGCCGCGAGCAGACGACCGTGCCCTGCGATCACTTCGCCCTTTTCATCCACGAGAATTGGGTTGGTGAATCCGAATCGAAGCATGCTGGCCGCCAGCGCCGCGATTTGCTGCGGCGTGTGAGTGCGCGCGTTTCGGGCATAGGGCTGCAGCTTTTCGATCGCCCAGTGCTCCACCCGGTCGGGGCGCCAGACGCCGTCGGATTCGCGCTGCGGCCGCTTGCGCCGGGGCTTCGGTTCAGGTTGGGCATCGTCGGACGGTTTGGAATAGCGCGGCGCCATGGGGCTTCGGACGCTTGTAAACCCCGATTCCCAACCCGTAACTAGCGAATTCGAGCACTCGCCGTCACCCGCCCCTGCCCCCCTCAGGGAGGACCCAGACCGACCCCCCCCCTGCCCTATACGCGAGATGGGATCGGGCGTGGACCAGATCATAGCGACGGTGTGCGTCGCCAGCTCGGCCCAGCCTGCCGAGGCAAGCCCCAGGGCCAGGGTCATGGCGGCGGCGGTAATCACCGCTTGATGATCCCTTCCAGCTTGTAGCGCGCGCGCAGGTAGAGCAGCCGCCCGTGATCGCTGCTCAGGCTTTGGCCACGCACCCGGCGCGAGGCCACGGCGGCCGTGAGCTCTCGGATGAACACGTCCCGGTAGGTCCTGGCGACGACGTCACTCACCGTGTCGCGCAACCCCAACCGGGGTTTGATCCGAGCCTGCTCGCGCAGCAGGAAGAAGATGGAGAGCTGCGGAGTGTCTGCGAGAGGCTTGGCCACGATGCGCGCATCGTGGATGCGTTTTTGCTTCAGGCTGCCCGGCTTCACACGCGCGCGGAGCGCTCCACGCCCCGTGCGCTGGCCGTGAACGAATCGCGTCGGGATGGCAAGTCGTCCATCCTTTCCCTTCTTTACTCCGCCGGTCTCGTGCAGCTTGAAGAACTCGAGTCCTGGCTTGGCGCCCACCTCGATGAAGAGGTTGGGCCAGTCCTTCTTGTTGGGCCGGGTCGGCTGCATCGTGAATCCTTTCGGGATGCCACGGTTGCGCAGCGTGAAGCGTCGAGCGAGCTCAGTGCGCTGTTTGTCGACGCTGGCCAAGCCGATGCGGCGTAAGGCAACCGCACTGGCGAAGGGGATCTGCTCCCGCGCGACGTGGTCGAGGTCGAGCAGCAGGTCATCGAGGTCCGGCACTTGGATGGAGAACTCCACCGTCCGGGCATGATGACTTGTGGATTTGTGGATTACAAGGCGATAGCGTGCGCCTGTGGAACGAAGGGAATTCGTGCTGAAGTCCTGCCCACGGTGCTCGGAAGGGATTCCTGCGCTCGAGCGGCCCTGCCACCACTGCAAGCCCACAAGACATGCCAGACGTCGCCGGCAGTCGAAGCACTTCCACTGCGCCTGGTGCCGGGACTCGGGCGTGCTGCGCGGCGTGCTCGCCTGCCGCAAGTGCAAAGGTGCCGGCCGGATCGTGATCAGTGGCCCGAGCCGGAAGGCGATGAACGCCATGCAGGAGCAGCTCGTCCAGCCGATGCTCGCCGAGCGCCAGGCCTGGTCGAAGGGCGGGGAGGGGATCTTCTCGCGCAACGCCTGGGATCCGGTTTGACTGCCGCGGCCGCGCGTGGTTGTGTCCGGGCATGGACAGCAACGAGTTTCTGAACCGGCCGAGCCTGCGCGACGACCTCGAAGGCGCGCTGAAGGCCTCCCTGCGCACCGTGCTCGAGGGCGCCGAAGCCGATCTGCAAGACTTCGCGCACGAGATCTCAGGCGAGATGCTGACCGCCGCCGCGAGTGGCGACGACGAAGCGCTGCAGGAGCTGCTTGCGCAGGTGCGCGCTCTCGGCGAGGCGAACCGGCTGCGTGCCGTGGGCGCCTCCTGGAAAGTGGCTGCGGACGTCGTCCACGGTCTCACCACCTTCGTCATCTCGACCGCTCTTCGGTCGTAGTCGCATGAACCAGAATCGCACTCTCACCTGTTTCCTCACCCTCGCCTGCACGATGTTCGTGGGCCTGCTCTTCGCCGCGTCGCTGCCTGCATGCAGCGCCGCCGGCGTGATCCAGGTCTCCGAGCTGCGCGACCTGGCCGAGATCATCGCGGACCGTACGGAGGCCTACGTGGTCGCCGACACGGAGCTGCAGCCGGCGGAGCGCGGCACCTCGCTCTCGCGCATCGAGCACATGCGAGCGGTCCTGGTCGAGTCGTCGGCCGAGGAGGTCGCCGGCGAAGTCGCGGCGGCGGCAGCCGAACCGGTCTGCGAGCTGCACGACGAGTACGTCGCCTCCGACCAAGGGCTCGCCGCGGTGGATCGAACGCGAGCGCTGCGCAGCACTCAGATCATGCGCCGCGTGCTCGACGCTGCAACGCAAAGATCGGGACCGTAAACGAGGGGGAGGTCCCGAGTATGGCCTGCTCTCCGATGGGGAGCAGGCCTTCGGAGGATGAAGCCTGAGTCTCCACGAGGAGGCGGGCGTAATAAATGATCGCTTCGCTAGTATTTGCGGATCCGACGTGCAGCATGCAAATGATGATCCGAGATCAGGCCAAAACCGCATCCACACTGATTGAAGTGTTTAACGAGTTTGATCAGATTCGTCGAAGTGTAAGTTCATATCTGGAAAAGACCGATGAGGACTGGCTGTTTCGCGGAGTCTCAGACGAGGCGTCCCGTCTCACTCCGAGACTTCTGCGCCTGGAAGGCGGCGGTGATGAGGGAGACGAGTATTACGATTTGGAAGAGTGCCAGATTCGATCTGATGTGCTTAATCGTGGAGCATCATTCTTGCCGGACAGAGTTATTGACGATTGGTCGTTGATGTACATCATGCAGCACCACGGTTTCCCTACGCGGCTTCTCGACTGGACAGGCAGCTTGTCCAATGCGGCATACTTCGCAACAAGAGACCCTGCCACTAGCGGCAAGGATGGAGCTATTTGGATCCTGGAGTCCCAAAGACTGAACCAGAGTGTATTTGGCTCAGCAGCATCATTTTTCTGGAGAGAAGATCCTGATATTCAGAGGTTCGGGTTTAACAGGACTCCTAGGTCTTCCGAGGATATGGAATGGCTTCGGTCGCGCCCCGCGGTAACGGTGTTTCCTGGCCACGTGACGAATCGCATCATCGCTCAAATGGGCAGGTTTACCGTACACAACTTCGATGCGGATGGGCTTGAGGCGCGCGCTGAAGAAGTTACGAGTGAGGCAGGGGACATGCGCCCGTTCCTCCACATGATCAGGATTCCTGCCGCTTCGAAGGAGTTAATCAGGCGGCAAGCCGCGATGTTCGGTGGAGCCGAAGAAGCAAACCTTTTCCCTGATCTCGACGGTCTAGCTCGAGGGCTCAAGCCAATGATCCACTGGCTCAGGAAGTACTGCTAATAGGCCCGTACGTAAGACATTGCGCTTGACGGGAATTTGCCGGAGTTGCGCCGTTTTGGGGCCGTGTTTGCCTGAACACCTCTGAAACGCTTTTCGAATCGCAACTCCAGCCACTGCAAGAGGTTGTGCGCGTAAGCGCTTGTGGTTTCTCAATCTGTGATAGATTGCCCGAGCCCGTTCCTAAACCGCAGGTCGCACGTTCAAGTCGTGCCGGGGACGCCAATCCACGCGGCGATGCGGGCGACTCAAGAATCCATGTGAACACCCAGCAGCACATCGTCTTGCCGGACGGGCGACGCTTGGCCTACGCCGAGTTTGGAAGGACCGACGGCGTTCCGGTCCTGTACTTCCACGGCTCGCCGTCCTCACGATTCGAGCCCTTGCTCATCGGCGAGGAAACCTTGGATCGACTCGGATTACGAATCATCGCTCCGGATCGCCCCGGCATGGGGGGCTCCGATTTTCAGCCGGGCCGTGGCTTCTCCGACTGGCCCGCGGACGTCGTTGCGCTGACCGACGCTTTGGGATTGGGACAATTCTCCGTGCTGGGCAACTCGGGCGGCGGCCCCTACGTGGCCGTCTGCGCCGCGCGAATGCCGGATCGGCTCCGCGCTGCGGTCATCGTTTCCGGTGGCTGGCGCATGGATTGGCCGGAGGCGAGGGAAGGCCTGCCCTTCATGAATCGGTTGGTCATGACACTCGCGCGTAGGGCACCTTGCTTGCTGCGCCTGCTGCTGAGTGCCATGGGCGGCATCGCCCAAGGTGACCGGGAAAAAGAGTTGCGGCAGCTCAAGCAACGCGTGCCGCCAGCGGATTATGCGGCCTTCGCGCAGCCCGGCCGGCTGGAGGCGCTCGGCGAGTCTATGCGGGCGTGCATGCTCCAGGGTACGAAAGGCGCGGCTTGGGACATGCGCCTCTACGTGCGCGCGTTCGATTTCGAGCCGACGGAAGTCCACTTTCCTATCCTCATGTTCCACGGCGAGCAGGACGCGAATGCGCCAGTGGCGCTCGCGCGAAGAGTGGCATCTGAGTTGCCCAACGCCCGGCTCGTGACCTTCGAGAACGAATCTCACCTCTCGACCCTCTGTCACCATTTCGAGGAGATTGCGGGGGCTCTACTCGAGGCTCGCTCTGAGCGCGGCAGCGGCTACTCCGGGAGCCGGACTTCCCATTCCGAGCGGTAGGGATCGAGCGTGCCGGGCAGTGCGATCCAAGGGCGATCCGACCGCTCGCGCGCTTCGATGCGCAGCGGCACGGACTTCGGAATCCGGGTGAGGCTGACGGTTCCATCCGTGCCAGTCGATGCGCCGTAGCCGTTTCCGATCATGCGCATGAGGCCATCCGGACCCAGAAGACGGACACGGAAGTTGCTTGCGGGCGTGCCAGCCGCATGGAGCACGGTCAGAACGCCGTCAATGGCTTCGTCGAGACTTGGGGCGAGGGTAGTCGTTAAATCTTGCGTGAGTTGAATCGATTCCACACCCCACATGCTCCGATTTTCCCAATCGTAGACGCGCAGGCTCCAGGTTCCAGGCTCGAGGCCTTCGATCCGAAACCGGCCCTCGGCATCTTCGAAATTTTTCCCCATTCTGCCGAGAGCCCGTCCATCGGGCCCGCTGCGCGTGCCGTCCACCGCAAATCGAGTGACTGGCGCGCCCGTGGGAGCGAAGATCACGCGCCCCTCGATGCTGGTGCGCGGCGTCAGGTACCGCCCAGCGATGAGGTCCACCGCAGGGCCGCCGGCGCTCACGACTCCTTCGGCGAGCAAGCCCGACGGCCCGAAGAAGGAAACCACGTAATCACCGGCCGGTAACTGCGTCCAGGTCACTTCGGCGCCGCCAAGCGGAGACCGGTTCGTCGCGAGCAGGATTTCCGCGAGGCTCATCGTCGAGCGCTCGTCTTGCGCCGGCTCACGCCGTAAATCTCCACCGCGAATACTCGAAGTCAGCCGGCCTTCGGAACTCCAGAGCGCGCCTTCGGCGTTGAGCAGTCGCGCCGCTACGGCAAACCCTTGGCCCAGCGTGAAATCGTGCACCATTCCGGCCTCGGCGGGCCGGAACGGATCGCTGACGTGGAACGCGTGCGCCGACGGCGGGCGCAGGATCAGCCGGACTTCGTCCTCCAGAGCACCTGCCAGCCCCACGGCATATTGGCCGGACTCATTCGTCACGGCCATGCGGTCTTGCTCCTGGCTCTCCACGGTGATCTTGACGCCGGCGAGCAACTCTCCCGAGAATCCACGCACCGTACCCGTCAATAACTGCAGTGCCGGCAGTCGCACGACGAGTTCGCGATCGGTGGGTTGGATGACTCCCCGCCAGTCGGTGAAGGCCGGGTGATTGACGACGATCTGCCAGCGATCGTTGCTCACCATGACGGTGGGCAGCGCACCGGTCTCGTCGGTGGTCAGGTGGAAGTGGATTCTGCGCTCGTACTTCCCGATGTCCGCGTTCGGAAGATGCTCGTCCTCGCGCCACGGCCAGATGGAGACCACAGCCTGAGCAACCGGCGCGCCGAACTCGTCTTCTACGCGCACGCTGCAGGGGTGCCCCGCCTCGAGCACGAGTTCGATGCCGGTAATGGAAGTCACGTCCGCATCGCGCGGCTGATACGAGAAGGTGCGGCTTGCGCACCAGCCCGGCGCGAGACCGGCCAAGAAGGTGTCTGCGGATTTCGTGAACGCAGGCGCAAGCACGAAGGAACCATCGGGAAGCGTGGGAATCCGCAGCAGAGGTTCGACATCTTTACGCTCGTGGCCCCGATGCCACACGCCGACCTCAGCGCCCGCGATCGGTAATCCTTCCGTGTTCAGCACGCGTCCACGAATATCTCCATGGAAAGGTGACACGTACAACGCGAGTTCATCGGGCGGGCGGTCCCCCCATTTGTGGAAGGCGCTCTCTACTCCCAGAAATCCCGCCGAGGTCTCCAACCCGTAATTGAAGCCCACTGCGTCCTGGGGAAATACCGTCTCGAACGCCTCATGATTCTCAGATACCCATGCGACGGACCCCAATCCCTCACCTTCCTTGGACTGGAAAACCAAATGAGCGTGCACACCAGCCACCGGCGCTTTGCTGTCTTGGTCCAGCACTCGGATTCTCAAGTGAGTGGTGGGGGCATCCGCTTGGGCGCGCACGATTTCCGCTCCCGGTTCGCCGCGCAGGACGCTGGCATCCGCGGCGGTCGGTTGCTGGCCCGCCAAGACGGTGACGTCTGCCAGACTGGGCAACGACGTGACTTCACTCCTGTCGGGTTGGGTGAAAGGCCAGAAGGCCACGAGCAGTAGCACGGCAACCGCGGCGCAAGCTACCGCAATGCCAGTGAATGCGAGAGGCAGCGGTCCGGCCAGCAGCACGAGTCCGAAAGCCCAACGCTCGATGGGGCCGCGCTGCTCCAGTCCCGCCAAGAGTTTCTCGCGGGCGCGCCGCAGCCGCGCCTCGATGGCACGCACGTCCACGCCGTCGCGCGCCGCAATCCGCTTCAGGCTCCAACCTTCGTAATAGTGAAGCAAAAGAGCGGCGCGGTAGGGCTCGGGAAGTCCGAGCACCACTTCACTCACGGCTTGCTGGGTTTCTACGCGTAACGCGGTCTCCTGCGGGGTGATGCCCGGGGACGGGGACGGAGACTTGAGATCGAGGCGATCATGACGAGAGGCATCGCGCTGGACTTCTGCGGCGCGGTTGCGCATGACGCGCGAGAACCACCCCTTCCAGGCTGCTCGCGACTGGCGCGGGTGAGCTAAAGCCTGCACCCAAGCGTCTTGCACGAGATCGTCGGCCTGATGCGCGTCCTTCAGCAGCGCCCGTGCCAAGGAGCGCACCCACTTCATCTGCTCCTGCAGTTCTTCCATCGCGTGATCCGGAGTGGTTGCCATGTGTAGTGAGATGCGATTTTAGAGTGGAACTTCAGGAATCTGTACACAGATCTGACGATCCGGTCCCACGTGGAAAAATGGAGGCATGTGGCTCATGCCGTTCCCGTGATGGATCACAATGATCCCGACTAGCATGCCGTCCTCCAATCCACAATAACTGATGCGCCCGTTCTCGTCCGTGGTCTGGCCAAGAGGCCAGTTGCGGAAGAAGGGCAAGTCGCTGGGCATGGCCAGCATGACCTCCGCTCCGACGAGCGGGTTGCCGTCGGGCTGAAGCACCAGGATTTCGAGATCGTGTCCGGTGCCTGGCTGCAGCAGTTTGAGTTGGAGTTCGGCGCCCTCTGGTGCGATCGGGCCGGCGTCCAGCGTGCTCCAGAATCCGTAGCCGCCGCGTGCGAATGAACTCAAACTGTAGGCGCTGCCGCGCGGGGCAAGAATCTGAAATCGACCCTCGGCGTCCGTGGTGAAAGATTTCTTCGCGGTTTGGTGGAAGCCGGTGTCATCTTTCAATCCCACCATGCCTTGCCGGTCGCCGGGTTCGATGTCGAAGTCGCGGAAATCGAGCGCGACGGCGAGGGTCACCTTGGCGTACGGAACCGGCTGATCGTTCCAGTCGAGAAGCTGGCCGCGGAACTGTGGCCGCACGCGGGCGGTGACGCTCGCCGTGGCCATTTCTCCGGGCACCAAGTCGACGGAACAGACGCCGGAGGAGCCGTCTGGGAAGCGCAGCATGAGCGCGGCTGGTCCGTTGGCCATGACGCGGAACTGCGGTGCCTGATCGGCGGTGAGCGCTCCTTCAGCCAGAACCCGAATGCGCTTGGTTTTCAAAGTCCAGTAGAACAGTCCGTCGAAACTCGAATCCTGCTGAATTTGCGGGAAGATCTCGCCCGTTTCTGTCGGATCGGTAGGGGTGGGGAGCATGCGCGGGTCTTCGCACAGGAGGTATTCGACTCCCGCTTGCATCTCTCCGCTGGCCGAACGCGCTTCCCGAAGCGCAATAGCGCTGGAGTAGGGGAGTTGCAGATTCCACGCTTCCGCAGTTTCGCGGACGCACGCACTTGCCGCCACGCTGTACTCCATCCCGCTCGGCAGAGCGTATTGCAGCATGGCATCGAGCGGCAGATCCGCACGACTGAGATTTACGCCGGGTTGCAGCATGCGCACGGAACCGTCTGCAGCCACCAGACGAACGGAGAGGTCGAGGTCTTCTGCGGTCAGGCGATCCGTGAGGAAGACAGTACGCAGATCCGCGTTCTCGCGCAGGAGCGCTACAGCTGGCGCTTGCGCGGCTACCCGATCGGTTTGCGGAAGCGCCTGGTTCGCAACCAGGCTCTGCTCCTGGGCGGCAGGATCATCAGGGCCACTCGCGCGCATGAACCATGCGAGGCCAGCCGCCGCGATGACCGTGAGAAGGATGAGAGATTTATGCATGACGTGGTCCTCTGGCAAGAGTGTGGTCACTCACCGACTCCGTCGGTGCCAGGGAGGCCGGGATTGCCATCGAGGCCGCCGGGGTTGCCATGCACGCCGCCGGAACCAGCCGCGCCGCCTTCCCCGCCCACCGTGCGATAAGAGCTGCCGCTGGTGACCTGGCGGTAGGCGTAGCCGCCGTTGCCGCCGTTTCCTCCGTTGGCGCCGTTGCCGCCGAGACTGTCACCGTTGCCGCCGTTGCCGCCGTTTCCACCTTTCCCACCCCGTCCCGCCACGGCAGCACCGCGCCCTCCTGTGAGGCCGAGGGTCGCATCCCCTCCGGCGCCACCGGCACCACCCGGCCCGCCATTACCGCCCGTGCCAGAAATGGAGGAGCCGCCGTGACCTCCACGGCCACCGCCGCCTCCGTCACCACCGAGCACCCAACCTTCACTCGCATCCACGACGATCAGCATCATGCTTTCACCGGGCTCACCCGCGGATCCGGCTCCGCCGCTGCCGCCAATCAGTCCGTCCGGACCGGGGTAGCCGTTCTGTCCGTCGTCGCCTTCGAGAAACTCCCCGTTCTGGTACATCTGGAGACATTCCGCGATGGAAGGCGGGTTCGGGCCACCGGTGCCCAGGAAGGCAATCGTGAAACTGCCGGTTGCAAGGATGAGTGAGGGTTTCATGAGATGGGATTGTGGTCGACCGAGGAAAGTTGCTGCAGGGTTTGGAGCAGGGCGCTGACGGCCACGGGTTTGGTGAAGGTGGCGCAGGCGCCGAGTTTCTGAGCTGCCGAAAGGTAGGAAGTGGCGGAGCCCCGGCCACCGCCGGAGATGGCAATGACGCTGGGGGCGCCTTGCAAGGAGCGCAGGGACCGGATCAGGCTCAAACAGTCCATGTCCTCCATGATCAGGTCGGTAATAACAATGTCTATGGCTTGTTTATCCAGGACTTCTCGTGCCTTTCGTCCGCCCGATGCCGTGATGACCTGATAGCCATTCAATTCCAACAACTTCCTGAGGGAGGTGCGCACCTCGAGGTCATCGTCGACGACGAGGATCACCGTCATCCGCTCCACTGGGAAAACTCGGAACTGGAGGGGCATGCCCGCCCGAGGAAATATGAGAAGCAGCAGGACTCTTCAGTTTCCTGAATCGCCCAGGCGGAAGCGGGGTGCCCCCTGAATAGTGCACACCCGTCTACCCCGGCCAGTTGGACAGCGCCGCTTCCCATCCATTAACCCGATGCACAACTCGGGTCGATCCCACCAAGAAATCCGGAGTATTTTCGCAGGCTGGAGGCTCAGTCCCGAGCACGCAGCAGGTCTTCCACCAATCCCGGCAGACTGGGCTCAAGCGACCAGGCTCCGAAGAGGGCTCGGCGGGCGAAGGCACGGTCTCCCGCAGCGAGCGCCGCCTGGCCCAGGCGCTGAAGTGGGAGAGGCTGGGCGCCGAAACTCTGGAGTGAGCGCATCAGCGCGTCCCGGGCGGAATCCTCCTGCCCCAGAGCGGAGTAAGCCGCCGCCTCGAGCAAGGAGGGAGAGTCCGCGCGAGGGTGCGCTGCGCGGAGCTTTTTGGCAGTGGCGAGAGCTTCGGTGGTCTGATCGCGCCCCAAGAGGAGCCAGCCTCGGTTGAGTTCAGCCTCGGCTTGGCCGCGATCACGCGTCAACACTTCTTCATATGCAGTGATGGCTTCTTCGACTCGGCCAGCAGCCGCCAGGGCGCGTGCCTGAGCAAGGAGCGCGCTGGGGGGGAAACCATCGGGCGCGGTTGGGAGCGTTTGAGTGTCCGCGACGGGAGCGGTTGAGTCGTGCTCGGCCAACGCCATAGCCCGCAGGAATTCGAGTCCGCGCGGAGTCAACGACGAAGGGTCGCCGTCGCGGTAGTGAAATGTTTCCCAATTCCCCTCGGGAGACTCGTGCTCTCGAAATTCGTTCGATCCAACAATGGGCACCGGCTGTTTGCGAATCCAATGATCTGCGATGCGTGCACCAGGAAGATCGAAAGGCTCGACTTGCGGCATGTGGCAGGCGATGCAATCGCGCGTGGTTGCTGCGGCATCGAGCGAAGGGTGCTGGAGTTCCGCGTGACACTCCATGCACGCAGAGATCTGACGCTCCCGCGGCTGCAAACGCGGAGGCAGATGCGGATCATGACACGTGGTGCAACTCATCTCCGGACTGCCGCGAAAGCAGGCGCTCAGAGTCAGACGCTGCACTTGACTGACGAAGGCCGGTTGCGGGCCGGGATCCCGCGCAACGAGCACCGCGCGTCGCGCGAGCAAGTCCTCGCCAGGCTTCCATGGCGCGGACGGCGGCGGTTGGAGATCGAGCAGCGCGTCGCCTTCGAGATGACATCGCGCGCACAGATCCAGTTGGCGCGCCGCTGGTAAATCGGAGGGATTGAGCACCCCGAAGTCTTCGCCGTCACGCACGGACTCGGCGCCGCGCATACGGCGGAGGTGCGCCGAGGCGTCGCCGTGGCATGCGGCGCAGGAGATGCCCCGCAGCGGAAGATCTTGAAGATCGTGCGCCGGGAAAGGATGCGGCAGCGCCGCGTCGGTGTGACACCCGAGGCAATCTGCGGTGATCCGAAAGTTCAGGCCTGAGCCATTTCCGATCTGCTGGAAGGGCGCGTGGACCCAACCCGCTCCGCGCATGAACTCCAGCGGCGAAAAAAACCAGCGGCCTTGTTCCACGGCGGCGAAGGCGGTGTCTTGCACGCCGGCCCCGATGCGCGCACGCAGAGGAATCTCACGGCGCGGCGGGGGCAAGCCGGGCACGAGGGTGACCAGCTCCTGCGCCAGGATCCACGCACCGGATGGATCGGCTTCGACGCGGTAGCGCAGGCCGCTGGCCGCGTGCTCCACCCAAGTCTTGGAGGGTGCCGCCGCCGTTCTTCCCACCTCGATCTCGCCGAGAGCGTCCGCCATGCCATGGCGCAGCCATTTGCCCACCACGACCGGATGACATTCGGAGCATTGGGCTGCTTCGGGCAGGCGATCGAGCGCCACCGGCAGCAGACTTGCCGTTTGCGCGGGGGATTCCGCGTCATGGCCACACGCGAGCAGAGTGCATGCTCCCGCGAGCGTGAGGCCGAGCACGAGGAACCCGCGCATCCTTGCAGTCTAAATGCGGGCGACCGCTACGCTGAAGCATCGCCATGCGTCCTCGCCCTTTCCTGCTCGTCATCACGGCCGCGTTGGCTGCGCTGGGTGCCCTGGCTGCTCGTCCCCGTTCCCTAGCCGATGTGGCTGCTTTTGCGCATCCGGTGGGCGAAGCTTGGGTGGCGCAGTTGCAGTGTCTGGCCTGCCACGAGGCTCCGCAGGCTACGGCGGAGCGCGTGAAATCGCTGGGTGCGCCCAGCCTTGCCGGAATCGCAGAGCGAGTGTCGCCCGCAGGATTGCGGCACTGGCTCGGATTCGGGCACGCTCCCGCTTCGGGCAGCCGCATGCCCGACCTGCTCCATGACTTGGCGCCCCAGGAGCGCGCGGACGCGGTGGAGGATTTGACTCACTTCTTGGCCACGCTCGGCGCTGGCTTCCAGCCGCAACCGGTGCGCCCAGATGCGTGGCAGATCGAGGAAGGCGCGCGTTGGTTCACGCGGCTCGCTTGCGCAGCGTGTCATTCACTCGGCCAGCTCGAAGCGCGTCGGCTCGATGTGAAGTTTGATCACGCGCGCCTGAGCGCCTATCTACGAGATCCGCTCGCTCATCGCCCGGCGGGGGGCATGCCGGACTTCGGACTCGATGCCGCCACGGCGGATGCCTTGGCCGCGCACTTGCTGCGTGCTCAATTCGCGGCCGGGCCGACGCGCGAGGACGTGATGCCCGGAGTGCGATATGAGTATCGGGAATATGCTCCTTCGGGGCCGTTACCGCTGGTCCTCGACGAGATTCCGGAATCCACTC
>CAZCXL010000009.1:0-18516 GCA_964502625.1 uncultured Planctomycetales bacterium
TAGCGCCACATCCATGGAGCCTTCCACGCCCTGCACGATCAACGCGCTGCGATGCCCGAGCAACTGCAATGCCTCACCCGCGCGACCGAGCACCGGCCCTGCCATCGCGGCGACGAGCACCCGGCAGCCAGGAGGCAGCATGAGCTTCCCCACTACGTCGGGCAGCAAGCGCAAACCGAGATCCGATTCGATCGCGAGCAAGGGCGCCCACCCAGAGTCGGCGAGAGTCGGTCGCCAAACGGCGAGGCCGCCCGTGGCCAAGGTTTCGGTGACCGGTCCGGGATCGCCGTTCAACTGGCCGCCCGCCGCCTCCCAAACGTCGCCGAGAGTGAATCCGCCGTCGGCCACGCCCGTGCTCGCCTGCACCAACACGCGCGCTCCACACGCCGCAGCAGCGGCTGCCGCAGCAAGACCGAGCGGCGGCGAGTTGTGCTTGCCGCGCCGGCTCGTCGAGAGCACGACGGTGTCCTCTGGCAGTGTTGGAAAACGGATACGGCTCGAGGCCGCCGAGGCAGAACCGGCTAACTCTTCCGCCGTGGGTCCCTTCGCGCGCAGGGCCAACAACAAGGCCGTGGCCCGTGAGGCCGAAACCGAGCCCTCGAGCAGTTGGGTGAAGATCCAGGTGGATTCTTCGAGGGTGAGATGGCGCGGCGTGCGCCCCGTGATGACACCTCCCACCTTGTCGAGTAGGGAGCGGAAGCGATCCTCCATGTTGGAGAACTAGGCGCCGTTCTCCTCGCGGAGCCGGGCCACCACCTTCGCAGCATGGCCTTTCACGCGCACATTGTCCCATACGGCGGCAATCTTGCCGGCAGGATCCACGAGAAAGGTTGAGCGCACGATTCCAAGATAACGTCGACCATAGTTAGTCTTCTCGCGCCAGGCGCCATATTTGGTCGCGACGCGCGCATCTCGGTCAGCAAGCAAAGGGAAATCGAGACGAAGGCGTTGCGCAAACTCAGCGTGGCTGTCCGGTGAATCCGGGCTGATGCCCAAGACTTCGGCGCCGACGCGGCCCAGGTCCCGGCGCACGCCCTGGAACTCGCAGGCCTCCTGGGAGCAGCCCGGAGTGTTGTCCTTCGGATAGAAGTACAACACGACCCACTTGCCACGCAGGGCGGTGAGTCGCACGGAATCTCCGTCGCCGGATTTCAGCGTGAACGCGGGGGCGCGCTGTCCGGGCTTGAGCATTTGGTTCGCCATGGGTCTCGGCACAAAGGCGGAGGCGGGACGAGGGAGCAGAAAGGACGAGGGGAAGGGCGATTATGCCGCTTCGCTCCGCATTCGCCAAAGTTCCGGATTCAGCGGAGCGAACTCCCGTCACCGACGGGTTTCTCGACTGCATCGGGCTCGGGCGCTACGGGAGTTTCTTCCGCGCTCTCCTCCATTTGCTCGGCCACGGCGTCGTGGACCGCATCCAACACTTCCTCAGCGCTGGCTTCCGGACGCGGCCGAATGTGCGCGAAATACGGCGCCTTCTGCTTGTCGTAGGCGACGCGTCCCTGCACCACCGCCCACTCGACGAAAGTGCGATAGTGGAAGAGGTCGCCGCCGCAGATGATGAGGTCGGCGTCCTTGCCGGGCTCGATCGAGCCGACGCGATCTTCGACGCCAAGGATCTTCGCTGCGTCGAGCGTGAGCGCCCGCAAGGCAACTTCTTGCGGCAGTCCGCCGCGCACCGCGAAGGCGGCCTCTAGCGGTAGGTTCATCAGGTCGCGGCCAAGAATGCCGCCGGTGGAGATGCCCGCCGACGCCGGCAGGACTGCGAACTCGACGCCGTGCTCGTGCAGAATGCGCGCGTTCTCAATGGTCCAGCCGCTGGCGCGGTTGATGGTTTCGTCTGCCCAAGCCTTGTCGCGGATCGTGAGCACCATGCGCGCGCCGGAGCGGCCGAGTTGTCCGGCCACGGTCCAGGCCTCACGTCCGCCGAAGATGACGGACTCGAGGGGGAACTCTTCGAGCAGATCACAAATGGCCAGCAGGTCTTTGGAGGTGTCCGCGTTGAAACGCGCAATGGCCTCGCCCTTGATCAGTGCGAGTGCGTCCTTGTCGACGCCTTCCGGCTTGGGCTCCTCGCCCTCTTGCTTGCCGATTTCTTTCGCAATTTGCCACGCACGTAGTTTGCGCTGAAACTCGCGAGCCTTGCCGAGGTCTTCCCGCAGTTGGCGCCGGCTGGACGGAGAAGTCGGCGAGACGCTGAGATCGCGCCACGGCCGTGTGCCGAGCAGATGCCCGTCCAGAGTGCCGCGCGTCAGTTTCACGATGGTTCCCGAGCCTTGCACGGTGGTCAGGCCGCCGGTGAGCGCGAGATCCACGTTCAAAGAGAAGGGATCGAAGGAATCGCGAGCGCCCGCGCCGTTGCCGCGGATCAAGCCGCTCGAATCCACGGCGATCAAGCCGGGATAGACCCGCAATCCGGTGGCGTCGATAGTGCGCGCGCCTTCCGGCACGCGAACGGAAGCTCCGACCGCCATGATGCGGCCATCACGGCAGAGCACCGTGCCCTGGCGAATGATTCCATCGGTCACGGTGTAGATGTCGCCGCCGATGACCGCGAGCCACGGACTCTCTGCCGGAGCGGCCGGCTCCGGAGCTGGCGTCTTGGGGGCCTCGGCCTCAGCCGCGTGTTGCTTGCCCTTGCCAGCGTGCTGCTCTTTGGCCGGAGGCACCGGAGGTTCTTGAACGGGCAGAGCGGGTGCCGCTCCGAATCCCAGCGCGAACAAATTCAGCAGCATGCTCATCGGCGGGCCTCTTTCTCTTCTTCCTTCTTGCGGTCGTAAACCACCTTGCCGTCACGAACGACGAACAGGGCTTCGGAGAGCGGATCGAGCGGATCGCCGCTCCATACCACGAAGTTCGCAGGTGCCGACGCCTTGAGCGGCTGCACGATCGTGTCCTGTCCGAGCGCGCGCGCCGGCTCCAGGCTCATGCCTTCGAGCGCGCGCTTGCGCGGGAGTCCTTCCGCCACGCAACGCGCGGCTTGTGCGCGCCAATCGGTCAGATCCCGCGCGCTTTCCCCGGCGGGCGAAAGCACCAAGCGCGCAAGGCCGGCCTGAACGAGTTCCGCAGGCAGGTTGGCGCGAATGCGCGTGAAAGGCAGGAGGGTGATCGAGGCCGGCACGTCCACCAACACTTTCGCGCCGGCGATCGCGGGCACGACTTCGTGGAAGTTCTGACCCAACCCATGCGTGAGCACCAGGGTGTAGGGCAACTCGCGCTCGCCGAGCACGTCGAGCCAGTGGATCCAATCTGCGGCTGACGAAATCCAAACCGCCGCCATGCGCTCCTTGCGCACCCAGTCGACCACGGCTTGCAGATCCGGAGCAATCGCCGGCGGCTCGAAGGTCGCGGGCGGCTCCTTCTCCTCTTTCTCTTGCGCGGCGGCCGGAGCCTTGGCGCCTTCGGGCTTCTTCTCTTCCTTCTCCTTCTCGGCCTTCTCTTTCTGCTTCTTCTCCCACTCGGCGCGCGCCTTGGTCCATTCGTCGCGGGCCTTGGACTCGTTTCCGATTGCGTCGTCTGCGTCCTTCAGCGCCTTGCGCACCAGATCCTTGGCCTGCTGACTCGCGGACATGGAAAGTTTGAGGTAGAGGTCGTCCACCAGGGAAGCCGGATGGGGCCACCCGCCACCGGCCTGCAGCACCGAAGTGCGTCCAGGCAATCCGCTGCCCGGAGGATCAACGCCCGCTACCAGCACGCCTTCCTGGAGGAGTTGTTTCTCCCAGCCTTCGGAGAGCCAGAGCGAATCCACGGCGCGCCAGCGGCTGGAGTTGCCATTGCCGCGCTGGTCTTCCATCAGAAAGTTGGCGTGCATGAGCACGAGCGGCGGCGAAAGCACGGCGCCGGTTTTGCGCAGGTCGCGGACGCGCGCGCCTTCGGGCACGACCACCACCGGGCCCATGCGCTCGATGACGCCGTCGCGGATCAGCAGGGAGACGTCGGTGAGCGCTTCGCCATCGAGCGTTTCGACTTTGTCGACGCGCCAAACTTCGGAGCGTCCACGCGGCGCGTCGCTCTTCGCGTCTGCCTCTTGGAAGGCGATCGAGAAGGGCGTCGCAAGGGCGAGCAAGAGTGCGGGGAGCGGCATGTCTAGTAGCGCTGACCTTCGCGGATGTCGTATACGATGTGACCTTCGATCAGGACGAGTTGCACTGGCGTGCGCGGATCGAGAGGTTGGCCGGCCTTGACGACGATGTCGGCGTCCAGTCCGGGCATGAGGCGGCCGATGCGATCGGCGGCAAGCAGTTGCGACGCCGGATCCGAGTTGATGGACTCCAGGGCCTCCCACGCGCTGGCGCCGAGGCGTTCCGCGAGCGAAGCCTGCAGGAAGAACTCTTCCTGAGGCACGACGCCGGCATCCGTCTGCACGGACATGTCGCGGTTTCCGGCTTGCTCGTAGGCGTCCATGAGCCCAACGAAGCGTTTCGCACCGTTCGTGGTGAAGTCGAAGTTGCGCGGCCCGATGTTGAGCGAGGCGTGCGTTGCGGCGATTGCGGAGGCGATGAGGTGCCCGTTGAAACAGCAGTGACTGACGATCACCGGCACCTTGGCCTCGAGTTGGAACATACGAATCGTGCCGTAGACGTCGCGAGCACCCGCAGTGTGCACGAGGAAAGGATATTCATCGCGGAAAATGCCGGTGAGATGCTCCACGTCGGGGTCGGAACCCGGAGCAGTTTCCGAAGCGATGCGGCCGCGATCAATCCACCAGCGCAGCATCCACCACATGCCCATACGCGTGCCGCCGAGATCGCCGGAACGCTCCGGGTTGTAGCCCTGCGCAACTTTGACCGAACCCGGAAAGCGCAACACGGCCTCGCTGACGCTGTCCGTCTTCTTCAGCCGCACCAGAGTGCCGGCGCCGGCCATGTTAGTGCCGGAGCCTGGAATGGCGTTGACCGTGGTCACGCCGCCCGCCACGCCGTCGCGATAGAGCGCGTTGTTGGGCACGATGGTGTCGAGGGTCCGCAACTCCGGGTTATCGGGGTGAACCATGTCGTTGATGTCCCCCCATCCGCCGGTCTGGGTGTGCGAGTGCGCGTCTACCCCGCCCGGAAAGGCGTACGACTCGGGGAAGGAATAGACGGGCCAACCGACCGGCGCGCTGACCTCGACTTGCCTTCCGATTTGCTCGATCCGGCCGTCGCGCACCAGGATCCGCGCGTTGTGGATGACCTTGCGCTCCTCCATCGTCAAGGCGACGCCGACGTCGAGCACGAAACCCGGAGCGGGTTCCTGCGCAAGCAGCACGGCAGCGAGGAGCAGAGTGGACATGGCTTAGTAGCGTCGCCCGTCGCGTGCGGCGTCGTAGACGAGGTTTCCGCGGATGTAGGTCTGGAGCACGTGGCTGCGCGGGTCGAGCGGATCGCCGGTCCAAACGGCGAAGTCCGCATCAAGTCCGGGCACGAGCCTTCCGGCAAGGTCTTCGATGAGCAGCGCCTTGGCCGCGTTCGCGGTCATGCCGCGCAAGCCATCCTCATTGGTGCCGGCGCCGAGCCGCACTCCGAGCGCAGCCTGATACGGCAACTCTTCTTCCGGAAGCACCGGCGAGTCCGTGTTGTAGCCAATGATTCCCTTGCCACCGCTCGTCTCGTAGTAACCCGCGGCCACGCCTTGGAATCGCGCGGTGGCGCGATCGAAGTAAACGTTGCGCGGTCCGAGCATCAACGGCACGTCCAACTCGACCGCAAGCGGGCCCAACTGCCAAGCATCGAAGGTGCCGTGATCCACGAACGGTTTCATGTTCAGGTCCCGCTTGAGCATGGTCAAGGTCGTGAGCACGACTTGATAGATCTGGGTGTGCACGCTGACCGGCACCGTGCCGTTCTCCAATCCGACAAAGTTCGCGTAGACCGGATCCCACTCCACCAATCCTTCACGATAGGCCTTGGCCCAGGCCAGGCCTTTGGAGAGCGTATCGCGCGTGTTCCAGTTCATCAGCGCGCGGCCGACGCCCCACGAGTAGCGTTCGGGATTGCCCGCTTGCGCCACCTTGAGCGACCCAGGACCGCGCACCACGACTTCGTCCACGGTGTCGCCGGAAGCCTTCACCAGCATGCCGAAGCCGCTGATGTTGTTGCCGGAGCCCGGGATCAAGAGCGCGGTGGTGACGCCGGCGGCCAGGGCGTCCTCCATGTAGGGATTCTGCGGTTCGACGACTTGGTGCGTCTCCAACTCGGGGTTCGCAAGGAACACGCCGTCGTTCAGATCGCGCAGAGAACCCGCGACGTGGCAGTGCGGCTCGATCAAGCCCGGCACCAGCCACACTTGTCCGAGTTCCACCACGCGTGCGCCAGCCGGAACTTTCACGTCTGCAGCGCGGCCGACCGCAACGATCTTGCCCTCGCGCACCACCACGGCGCCGTGGTTGATCATGCCGGCGGCGTCGGCGGTGTAGACCTTGGCTGCGCGCAGCAGCAGCGTTTCCCCAGCGGGTTGTTGCGCGGCGGCAAGAGTGAGTAGGAGGGCGAACATCATTCTTGGGGAACCTCACGACCGTTCACGAAGACGTGAGTCACGTGCGAGCGCAGATCGAGCGGCGGGCCACTGTGCACCACGAGATCGCCGTCGAGCCCGAGCGCGAGCCGACCGACCCGGTCCGCCACACCCAGAAGATCCGCAGCACCGCCGGTGAGCGCGTGCAGTGCCTGGTCGGCGCCCAGACCGTGGCGCACGGCCATCTTCACGACGTCGGGCAGGAAGCGCGCGCCCACTCCGCTGGAAGATTGGAAGGCCACGGGCAATCCGTTGGCGAGCAGCAGTGCCGCAGGCACTTCATCTCGGTTGTCCGCGCGGCGCCGGACTTCCGGTCCGAGCACCACACCGGCGCCGCTCGCGCGAAGTTCGTCGAGCTTGTCGAGCGACTCAGCGCCGCCGCCAATCAGCATCGGCAATTTGAACTCGGCGAAGGCTTGCAGCGCGAAACCGATTTCGTCACGGCGGTCTGCATAGACCACCGCAACTGCGCGGCCTTCGAAGAGCGCGCGAATTCCTTCCAGATTCCAATCCGTGGGCGGAGCTTGCGGGCCGTCGTCTTTCTTCACGCGTTTGCGTGTGATGGACGGGCC
The DNA here is from genome assembly GCA_964502625.1 of uncultured Planctomycetales bacterium. GTDB lineage: Bacteria > Planctomycetota > UBA1135 > UBA1135 > UBA1135 > JAQBVK01. Next base: position 7,065 of record CAZCXL010000009.1, read on the forward strand.
ACCCTCTTCGATCTCCGTGCGGTTTGCCGTGAACTCAATGGAGCCCAGACCGGCAAGTTCCGCACGCATCTGCATGACGTCCGGCGCGGTGATGGTGCCAGAGAGCACGGCGGTGCCCATCTCGGTCGGCAACTCGAAGCGCACCGTCTTCGCGGCCGGATCCCAGGTGCCTTCGAGCTCCATGCTCTCGCCGCTCGGATCGTCCGGAGAAGTGAAGACGCCGGAAAGTTTGGTGCCTTCGTGGTGCAGCCGCAGATTGACCGTGATCGGCTCGGGCAGCATGGCGTTCTCGATCGTGGCGGTCCAAAGGCCGTTGAGCGGATCCACTTCCTTCTTCACCTCTTCTTCCGACTCGGCCTTCTTCTCTTCCTTCTTCTCTTCTTCTTTGGCGCCGCCGGCGTCTGCAGCCGATTCGCCGCGCGCCAGTCGGGCGCGCAGTTCCTTTTCTGAGGTCGCGCGATCGCCCGAGGCCTTCCCAGCCTGCTCCGACTCCCACTTCGCGCGCTCTTCGTGGTATTTCACCCACTTGTCGAAGTAGCCCTTGCCGCGGCGCAGTTGTCCGGAAATTCCCTCTGCGCCGGAGGCACGGTCGCGCGAGCGCAGGTCGAAGAACACCACGTAGCGTCCCATCAGCGAGGAGTCCGATGAGGACGCGGCCGCAGTCTTCACGAAGTGTCCACGCGCACCGGATCCCGGCAGGCCGGCGGGGCCGATCACCAGCGTGGTCACGCCCGCGCGCGCCACCGGTTGCCAATCTTCGGAAAAGAGTGAGCCAGCGGCCAGTCGGCCCAGATCCACGCGCGCATCGCCGACTCCGCCCGCGGCGAGCAGCGAACGCGCGTCGATGTATCCCGGCGTGACGTGCGCAGCGGCGCCCGCATCCACCACGCGGGCTCCGGGCGGGTGCGGCACGCTATGTCCGACGGCGAGCACGCGACCGTCTTGCAACAACACTTCAGCGCCGCCAGTGAGCGGCGCGCCTTCGCCGGTCCACACCGTGCCTGCGCGCACCACCACCGCTTCGCTGAGTCCAGCGCGGCTCGCGGCCGGGCGCGAGGCCTGCAGATCCGAGGAGGTCCAGACTCGCGCGCCATCGACGTACACCTCGCGCACGCGCGAAGCCGGATCCAGCGGATCTCCGGACAACACCAAGAAGTCGGCGTCGCGTCCGTCCCGCAGCGAGCCCACGCGATCGGAGACACCAAGGATTTCCGCTGGGACGCTACTGATCGCGTCCATCGCTTGCTCTTCGCTCAGGCCGAGTCCGACTGCGGCCGCCGCGGCTTCCCACAACCAGGTCCAGCGGCCGTAAGGGCCGGGGCAAACCGCCACCCGACCGAAGCGCGCGAAACCAGCGAGCGCATCCGGTGCAGGCGCCACCCACGCAGCTCCCAAATCGGGAGTATCCGCAAACAACGGAACCTGGAAGAGCAGCATGGCCGCACCGCGCGGGGCTTCCGCGCCGAGGCGCACCGGATCCGTCTGACTCAAACCGAGCAGCACGAGCGGCTTCTTCCACTCCTGCGCCAGCAGAATCGCGGTCAGTGCTTCGTCGGTGGTCTGCGCGACCGCGCGCAGCGCTTGTTTGCCCGCCAGAAAAGCGCGCAAGCCGTCGGCGTTCGGATCGGATCCTGGCGCGGCCGAGTTCACCGCAGCGCGCGCATCGCGCAGCGCCATGAGCGCGCCCGGGCGCGAGGTCGGCGCCTGCGCCTTCGCGGGCAGAAGCGGGTTCTCGCTGGTCGGCGGGATCGGCGGACGGAAGTAGTCGGGCGGGAACCACGCGTCCGGCGTGAGATCCACGCGCAAGTCGGATTCCGCGAGCAGCACGCGCCGTGCGCCGGCAGACTTCACCACTGCGCCGCGTCCACCGATCAGGCGGTTCCGGTCAGGGGAAAGATAAACCGTGGTGACACCGCGCTCCAAGATCTTGCTGGTGTCTTCCCACGGATCGTAGGACTCCAGCGCGCGGCGATGCGCGCCGAGCGAGAGATCGCCTTGGCCATCGCTGCCGGTCAGCGTGGCATCGGCCGCCACCAAACCCGGGAAAATCACCATGTCGCCCAGCTCCACGATGGAAGTGAGCGGCGGCAGATCACGCATCGGCACTACGCCGACGACCTTGCCGCCCGCGACGAGCAGACAGGCGTCGTCCAGTGCCTCGGCGCCCGTGCGATGCACGCGCGCAGCGTGGTAGGCGATGACCGGAGACGCCGGCTCTTGCGCGGGCGCCACGCTGAGCATCAGCGGAAGAGCGGCCGCAAGCGGCGCCGCCGTGAGCAGAATCCGCATTCCGCGCATTACTGCTTGCGGCCCTCCAGGAGCCGTTGCAGTCGCTGATCTTTGGCGCGGTCGTAGACCGATTCGCCTCGCACCCAAACTTCAAGCACGAGACTCTGCGCGCTGAGCGGGTCACTATCGAGCAGCACGAAAGTGCCATCCATGCCCGTATCGAAGCCGCCGAGACGGCTCTCCAGACCCCACAGTTTGGCCGGCACCGACACGACGGAGGCAATCGCCACCGAGCGCGGCAAGCCTTCGCGCAAGCAAAGCGCGGCTTGATAACTCAGACGGTCGGGCCCGACCCGGCGCGGGTCGGAACTCAAGGCGAACGGAACACCTGCTTCGTGGAACTTGCTCGGCGCGAAGGTGCGGACCTCTTTCCAGGTGATCGGATCCTGCTCGACGTGCCAGGGATCACCCTGAATCACCACGCCGAGGCCGGCGCCCACGAGCAAGTCCGCGGCTTTCCACGCCGCGCTCTCCACGACGAACACGCAATTGTCCATCAACTTGCGCTCCGTCAGCCAATCCTTCGCGACCATCACGTCGGTGGCGGTCGGGCACCAGAGCCACAGACGCTCTTCGCCGTTGAGAATCCGCACGAGTCCGAGTTGGCCGTCGTCGAGATCGAGATTCGCGATCATGGACTTGCCGGGGAAGTCTTCGCCGAAACGGACGATGCCATCCACGCGATCCCACTCCGCGTCACCGCGCGCCTTCTTGCGCTCTTCGGCAGTGAGCAGACGATCCTTTTCCCCCTTCACGTCCTTGTCGTCCAGCAACTTTTGGCCGAGCTGTTTGAGCGAACGATCCAGTCCGGACACGGCCTCGCGCAACTCGGAGAGTTGCGAAGAGCGGCTCCAACCCCGCTTGGCGCCGAAGGCCAGCTTCGTGCCCATGGACTCGCTCACGGTCATGGCCTCGATGGTCATGCCGAAAGGAGTCACGACGCGTCCATGACCGCCGATCACAGTGTCATTGCCGGGAATGACGCCGATCGCCACCGTGCCCTGGCGCAAAGAGTCTTCGAAGTAGAAGGAGACCGGGTCGATGGAGTCCTTCACGTCCAGAAAGGGCGTGATCGGAATGTTCTCGTTCGGACGGTCCATGCCGTTCGACGCATGCGCTTCCATGAAGCCCGGGAAAATCCAAGCGTCGGGCAACTCCTTAAGTAGCACGTCGAAGGGAATTTCCAGATCGGCGCCGCCGATGGCGACGATGCGGCCGTCCTGCACGATCAGCGTAGGATTTTCGATCACCTGGCCGTCCGCAAGCACGGCCTTGCCGACGCGGACCGCGATCGAACCGTCCTGCGCGCCGAGCGGGGCGGCGAGTGCGGACAGAAAAAGGAGTGTGGCGGGAAGACGCATGCGCAGATCAGTTCTTCGGGCGATGATCGATCACAATTTGCCCATCCACGACGACGAGCAAGGGAGAGGAAGCAGGATCCAGCGGATCGCCGGACCAGAGGACGAGGTCGGCGTCCAAACCGGCGGCCAAACGGCCGACGCGATCGCCGAGGCCAAGCAATGCAGCCGGACGAGAAGTCACCATTTCGATGGCCGTCGCGGCGGGTAGGCCCCAGCGCACGGCAGTGCGCGCTTTGTGGATGGCGCTGGCCTCGGAGTCCGTGAACTCGTAGGACTCGCCGCCGCCGATCACGGTCGGGATCTTGGATTGGACCAGGAGCGCGGCGAGCGCCGGCGTGGAGCCCTGCGCTTCTTGCATGCGTCCGACGGCAAAGCCGGTGGCGGCGAGCGAAGAGCGCGGAACGGCGCTGAGGAACAAATCCTGCAGCACGGGTGGAAGTTTCACGCGGCCGTAGTGCTCGTCGAGTTGTTCGTGCGCGAAGGCGGGATTGTCTTCGTGCAGATGCTCGCAGCAGATCGCGGGAGGTTCGGCCCAGAAGCGCAGATCTTCGATGCTCGGGCCACGCGCGATGGCGCGCGCGCGCACGTCGCTGGCCGGGCCAAGGACGAGAGGCACTCCTGCCTTCGCCAACAGATCACGCACGAGGTAGGCCTCGGTAGCTTCTTCGAGAATCAGGCGCGGCCAGCCGAACTCTTGCTGCAGGCGCAACGCGGTCTGCGTGTCGTGATGTCGACGCGTGAGCATGCGCACCGGAATCTTTCCATCCACTGCCGCGAGCAGGGCTTCGAGGTCGGCGTCGAGAGGCGCGCCGGATTTTCGGGCTTCGCGATAAGCGAGCGCGCGATAGAAGGCGTTGCGAATCTCCCACACGCTGCCCATCCGAGTGTTCGGACGGCGCGCATGGCTGTTGTCGGTGAACTGCCCGTTCGGCGTGCGGTTGTCGTAGTAGGCGTCGACTCCCACCACAATGCGCAGACCCGCATCGGTCACGATCACGCGGCCGGCGGATCCGGCATCGGCAAAAAGATCCGCAGCACGGCCGCCCGCGGTCTTGGCCACGGCACCAATCCCGGCGATCACGTTCAGACTGTCCGGCCTGAGGTAGGCCGTGGTGACGCCTTCGGCCGCGGCGCGGGCGAAGGACGGCGAGTCCAAGCGCGCAGAGTTCGCGATGCGGTGTCCGGGCGTGACTTCGCGCGAATGCTCCACGGTGCGCTCATCCACGCCGAGGAAGGTGTAAGCATCCACCAGACCCGGGGTCAGGTGCGCGCCTGCGACGGTGGGTGATCCACCGGGCACTACGGCAACGATCTTGCCGTCCTGGATGGACACCGTGGCCGTGTCGAGCACGCGGCCATCTCCGAGGTGCACGTGTTCGGCCGTGAGAGTCGTGACGCTCTGCGGAGCGGCGACGAGCAGAGTGAGGAGGGGCAGCAGCATCAGCGAAGGGTCGGTGCAGACGCGTGAACGGTTTGGCCGCCAATCATCACCGATTGCACCCGCGCGGCGGCATCCAGCGGGTGAGCGGTCCACAACACGAGGTCGGCGCGGGCGCCAGCGGCGATCACACCCACCTCTTTTTCGAGTCCCATCGCCTCAGCAGGCGCGGAACAGACGGACTTCCAGGCCGCGGCGGGATCGCCGCTCGCTCGCGCCAGCAACATGGCGGCATTGCGGAGGGCACCGGGGCCTTCCGCGCCCAGTCGCGTGCCGAAGGCAATGCGCGTGCCCGCGGTGTGCAGCCGCTTGAAGACTTCGGCTTCGCGCGCGCGCGCGCCGGAAGTGCCGATCGCGGGCACGATGACGAGTTCGCCTGCAGTCTCGCCCGCGTAGGCACCGATCTCGCCGGTCAGGACGAACGGCCGGCGCAGGATCTTGTGCTTTTCGCAGAGCGCGCGTGCCGCGCGAATGCCCTCGGCGTCTTCGACGACGAAACTGATGCCGCGCGGGAAAGCCGTGGTCCCTCCAGCCAGTGCGGGCTCCAGCAGTTCGAGCGCGCCAGGCAGCGAAACCGGACCGACACGTTCATCGTAGGTCCAGGTGATCAGCGAGCCGATCTGAATCGTGGTTTCCGCTGCGCGCCGCTTGAGTCCGCCCGTGGCGACGAGCGCGCCCCAACCAGCGAGCGCATTGGAAGGCTCAGGCACGAGGTGCACGGTGGTGACTCCGTGCGCGACGAACTCTTCCCAACTCTTTCCGTCAAGATCCAGGCCGTCCACGGCGCGCAGATCGGGCGTGAGTTGCCGGCTTTCTTCGGTGAGCCGCGCGGCGGCGCCGAAGCCGGAGAAGGCGTCCACCATGCCCGGCGCGAGCACGCCGTCGAGTTCCACGACGCGCATGCCGGTGGGCGCCGTGGCGCTCACGGAAAGAATGCGTTCCCCGCGCACCACGACGTACTGGCCGGAAACGAGTGCGCCGTCAGACCCCACGATGGAACGCGGATGGAGGGCGAGGTCGGCGCCCTGGGGCGCGATCAAGCTGGCGAGGAGCGCGAACAGCATGCTTAGCGGGGTTTGTGGGCCTTGAACGGCGCCGAGGCGTCGAACGGGCTGTTGCCTTCGAAGAGCAGCATGGAGGCGCTGCGGTCCTTGCCGAGGGTGCCGAACTCTTCCTGCAGTCCGAGGATGCGCGCCGGGATGACCGTGAGCGCAGCCCAGACCTCGGCCGGATCTTCGCCCGCGGCGACCAACTCTCCGGCGTTCGCGAGCAAGAGCGCCTGCGCGCTTTCTCCCCCGCCGCTCGCGAGCGCGACCGTCACGCCGGCCGCGCGTAAGGCGCGCCAGCGCGCGACGAGACTGCGGTCGGGAAAGCGCTGTGCGTGGTGGTCCGGAAGCGCGGTCAGTACCACCGGGACATCGGCGTCGGCCAGTTCCGTGGCGATTTGATCTGCCCAGTAGCCGCCGAGGATCACCAGATCGATGCCATGTTCGGTGCGCAGCCGCAGCAGTGCGCGAATGTCCTTCGGATCGTGCGCTTCGACGCGCACGGCAAGGGTGCCGTCGAGCGCCTCGAGCAGAAGATTGCGCGCCGCACTCGGATTCGGCTCTTTGGGGCGTTCCGGGCGCTTCGGCGGCTCTTCCTTTTTCTCCGGGGCTTTCGCGCCCGGCTCTTTCGCCTTGGCGTCGGCCTCTTCCTTCTTCTTCGCGTACTCGTCGAACTTCTTCTTGTACTCGGTGAGATCCTTCTCGTAGGTCTCGAGTTTCTCGCGGTACTCGTCTCCGGAATCACGCCAGGCCTTGGCCTCGTCGAAGGCCTCGACCAGATCGGACGCAGCCGAAGTGGCCGTGCTGGAAAGTGCTTCACCCACGGCGCAATCCAGCGCTTGCACGCCCTTCGCGACCGGCAAATCGAAACCGCTGAAGGAAGCGGGTGTGCCCACGCCGCTGCGCGCTTGTCCTTGGCCGCTGCTCAAATACAGCGCGGCAATGCCCGAATCGCGGGCGGCAAGCACTTGCGCGACCAGTCCCATGTCTTCTCCTGCACGCTGCATCGGCAGCGAGCCGGCGACCCTGCGTAAGGGATACTCACGGCGCTCGCCGCGCAGATCCGTCGGAGCCAGCAGACACCAGGCATCCACGATGCCGGCCGCCAGCGTGCCCTTCACCTGAATCACCTTCGGCGGCGGGGCCTGCAGCAATCCACCGCGCGCCTGCTCGGCGCGATTGGTCTGTGCCACCCATTGGATGCGCCCCTTCTCCACCCCGACGAAGGCCGGGCTGATGCGCTCCGTAGGCGTGATCCATGCCGCGTCGGCCTGGATCACGTAGGTGCGCTCGTAGCCGGGGTCTTGCGCGACGAGGCGCGGGGACGCACCGGACCAGAAGGTGGCGGCGGCAAAGCCGGCCAAGAGGACTCGCGGAAGTCGCGGGCTCACGGTGGGATGACGGGGCCTCCGATGCGCCAGGATCCGGCGCGGGCAAACGCGCCACCCGATGGAGCAGCGCGCGGCCAGCATACGAGGCTCCGTCGCAGCGCGCAGCGGCTTCTCGACTAGAATCCTGCGATGCCGGAGACCACAGCAGAGCGCGCGATCCACCCGACCGCGATCGTGATGCCTGGGGCCGAGATCGGCGCCGGGGTCGAGATCGGTCCGTATGCGGTGATCGAGCCCGGGGTCGAGGTGGGCGCGGGTTGTCGGATCGGCCCCTACGTGCACTTGCTCGGGCGCACCGTGCTCGGCGCGGGTTGCCAGATCGGCACGGGCAGCGTGCTCGGCGGCGTGCCGCAGGATTCCAAGTACAAGGGTGAGCGCACCTGGGTGCGGATCGGGGCGCAGGTGAAAATGCACGAGCACGTCACGGTGCATCGGTCCACCGGCGAGGGCGAGACCGTGATCGGCGACGGCGCCCTCCTCATGGTCGGAAGTCACGTGGGCCACAACGCGCGGCTCGGCGCGGGAGCCACGCTGGTGAACTGCTCTGCGCTCGCCGGGCATAGCGAGCTTGGCGAGAAGTCCATTCTTTCCGCATATTGCGGAATCCATCAATTCGGGCGCGTCGGCCGGCTGACCCTCGTGACCGGCGCGCAGGTCGTCAGCCTGGACGCGCCGCCGTTTTCGATCGTCACCGGCTCGCACCCCACGCGCTGGCGCGCGCCGAACACCGTGGGGCTGCGCCGCGCGGGATTCAGCAGCGAAGAACGCGCCCAGATCCGTCAGGCCTTGTTCCGCACGTTCAGCGGCGCGGAAAGCGCGCGCGCCGTCGCCGAGGAACTACGCGGCCATCCGCTGGCCGCCGTGCGCGAGATCGCGGAGTTCGTGTTGAGCAGCAAGCGCGGTGTGTGCGCTCCCCCGCCGCAACGATCCGGACGCCCTGACAACTTTAGGGAATGATTTCCACCCATGCCGGGGCAGAAGAGAGGCTCGGCTGAGACTGGGAGAGCAGGCTGACCGCAGCGAATTTGACGGTGCGGCCGAAGAAAGACGCAGCGGCGCCGGGTGCGAAGATGGCGGTGACGAGGGCGTCGCCGTTGGTGTCGAGGGTGCCGGCCGGCTGATCGAAGAGCGGCGGCGGAGCGGACAGCATCTTCTTCAGCAAACCGCTCATCACGAGCGGGATGCCGACGCCGCCGGCGTTGATGCTGCCGGGTTGGTCGGTCGAGGCGAGCAGGCGGTAGCCGAGGCCGGCTTCGCTAACCGGGAAATCGAGGGCGAATTGGACCACGCCGCCCGTTGAAGCGGAAACCGAGTGTGCGTCGGCGCGGAGGTAGCGGTCGAAGGAAAACACGTACACCGCGCCGGCGTTGTGGAGGCCGCTGACCGATTCAGACGGGTCTGCAATCACCACCTCCGCGCCGCCGTCGCCATTCACGTCATTCCCGAGGCTGCCCAGAGTGAAGCCGAGCGTGCTCGGGTTCGAGGACGGCGAGTACAGCGTTTTCATCAGACTGAAGTCCCTGCCTGAGTACAGGTAGACGCGGCCAAGCCCTTGCCCACGCCATGCACTGACAAGGTAATCCGGCCAGCCGTCGTCATTCACGTCGCCAGGACCGCCGACGCGTAGGCCAAAGTCCTCGCCTGCGAGTGGTCCTTCCCAACGATGAATGATTGCGCCGTCGTAGCCGCGGTGGATCGTCGCTAGGCCGTTGCTCACGCCGGGATCTTCCACTTGGCCGACGATGTAGTCGGGCAAGCCATCACCGTCGGCATCGCTGCAGGGAGCGAGCCGGTCAGCACCGATGAAGCCGTACAGGTAGTCGCCGGGAAAGCGGTACAACTCGCTTCCGTCGAGTCCAGACAGGGCGTGTACAGTGCCTGGGTACGATTGGCTGCGAGTCACAACGTCTGCATAGCCGTCACCATTGACGTCGCCGGGGCAGATCACAATTTGACCGTAGCTAGTTCCACCCGGACCGATCACGCGCCACAACAGAGATCCGTTACGTCCATCAAAGGCATGCACCGCGCCCTTGTACTGGTTGTTCTCGCGAAAAGAAGAATCCGCGGCGACCAAATCGGGCCAGCCATCGCCGTTAAGGTCCGTACCGCCCGCACAATTGCTGGAGCCGAGCGAGCTCTGGTCGTGAGGTGCGTCAGCCTCATACAGCAGAGTCCACGGCAACAAGGAGTAGATCTGGATGGAGGGAATAGCACCAGTCGTTCCCGCTTTGCCGATGGCGACTTCTGGAATACCATCTCCGGTCACGTCTCCAAGCCGAGAGACGCACTTCGCAAAACTCCAGGGATAGGGAATGAAGTCACCGATGAGTCGGTCCAACTCTACGCCCGTGGCACCTGAATAGAGGAACACAGCACCGCCTGTTGTGCCTGGCACAGGATAGAAGGGTGCCGCGACAATCAAGTCCTCGCACCCGTCTCGATCCACATCGCCAATCCAGTCAAGCCTGTATCCGTGCAGGGCAAGAGCCTCGGTTCCGATCCACGAATAGGGCACCTGCCATTCGCCACCAGGCTCAGGCTGCTGCAGCAACAGAAGGTAGAGAAACATGGTTAGTTCACGAAAATAATGTTGCGCGTCCCGTCCAAATCGGGGCCGGAGGATGTACCCACGTTGGGACCGAGTACCACTGTCGTCGTTCGCACATAGAGCATTGAACTCGCAGCGTCATAAAACCATGCGTGCTCCTTGGGAGAGCCCAGAAGATCCGTGCGACTGAACTCTTGATCAGCTTGGATGTCCGTATTGTTCACAAAGATCGGGAACGGAGCCGCCCCCAACGGCACCCCAATGATCGTCGGGATCCCCTCCGCCTCCGCGAACTGGATCTTGATCTCGTACTCCGTCGGCATCTCGCCGGCGAAAGTGCAGGTGTAGACGCCTTCGCGCGGAGTGCTCGGGTCGGTGTCGAGCCCGATCGGCGCGTTGAAGCCGTATTGTGCGGTACCGGCCGGATTCGGAAGCGTCGCCAGCGAGAGCGATCGCGTGCCGCTCAGGTAGTGGTTCACCGTCACGGTCAGCTTCTTGTAGAGCGCGGTGTGATTCGTCCGCACCTCGAACTGCGCGAAGTCGGCGAGCGCGGTCGGCAGGATGCGGAGGTTCGGGCCGAGCACTTGCGTGCCGGGACCGGTCGCGTTCGCCTCGAAGAACTTGTCGTCGTAGCAGACGTACACGTCTGCGCCGTGGCCGAGCGTGCCGTCGTGGTCGTAGACAACGGTGTTCCGGATCATGCTGAAGCCGTTCGTGGCGTTCGTGGAGCGGTACACGATCGGATGCGCGACGCCCTGGCCCACGCCCGTGCCGTACTCGATGCCCGACACGTCGTTGCGCGGGTCCTCAAGGTAGCGGGAGTTGTACTCGGTCTGGGTGGCACCGCCGACGGCCTGATCTGCGAAGAAGAGCGTCCCGTCAGGATTCTGAAGGGTGCGGCTCGCCGGGAAGTAGGCCAGCTTGAGGTTCGTGACCACGTTGCGGCCGTCGTAGGACTCGAAGGCGTTCAGGGTATCCCACGCGCTCTCGTTCGCTATGGAGACCGGATCCGGACGAATAAAATTCCAATAGGTCTGCGGAAGTCCGCGCCCGACGGAGGTCTCCGCCGGATTGATGGCCAAGCCGAGGTTCGGCGTCTCGCCGAAGATCACCCCGTCGGTGAAGGTCAGTCGGCAGGTCGGCGGAGCGATGCCGTTGTGCGCGTCCTGCTGCCCGCCCGAAGCCGGGTAGAAGCCGGACTTGTTGTCAGCCAGCCTGCAGCCGCTCAAGAGCGACACTCCCTCCGTGCGCCACCAGATCCCGTAGCGGCGGTTCTTCCACGCGACCAAGCCTTCCCCGGCGGGGTCGTCGCCGGACTGCCAATACCACTTGATGCGTGCCTGATGGTAGAAGCCGTGCTGGCCGTTGCTGTGCGC
>CAZCXL010000010.1:0-18455 GCA_964502625.1 uncultured Planctomycetales bacterium
CCAGAGCGCTGAGCTGCTCCGGCGTGAAGGCACTCGCGGCGGAGGCACTCGACAGCGGCAGCAGCGTCGCCGCCAGAGAAACCGCGGCGACCCCTTCGATGGCAATGCTCCCGAGATTGAAGCAGACGGCCGCCCGCGCGAGGTCGCGGCTGACCGGACGCAGCAGAGGGTAAAGAATCACCGTCACACCAAGGGCGCACGTCAGCAGCACGAGTTCTCCGGCGACTCCAAGCCGCCAGAGTCCTTCCATAGAGCGCAGGTTGGCGGCCGTGGCGCCTGCGTCTCCGGACACGACGATGCTGCCGCGGACCACGGCCTCACCCAGCGCGCCGAGGACGATGATGATGAGATAAAGCACGCCGCCGATCCGGGCAAGGTACCGGGCGCGCTTCGCGTCCAAGGGATTCATCTCGGTTTCCAAGTGGACGGCATCATACGAGCCACAAATTCGCATCCCCGTGTAGATTCGTCCACCTGCCTGCACCGGCACTCCCCTACAGTAAGCTCGAACTCCGGCACGCGGAAGCGCGGGTCGCGCGATCCGGCCGCCTTGCGTGGGTATGACACGCAGTCTCGAGGCTACGGATCTTTACTTCGGAATCCCCACAGAATCATGACCGTGGCCATCAGCATCGCCACGCCCACGCTCATGAAGCCGGCGAAGACCAGGTTCTCCTGCCACGGCTCCACCGCCTCCCGACCTGCGGCAGTGATCGGCGAGAGGCCGACGGTGCCCCAGACTGCGGAGAGTGTGGTGAATCCCCAATTCGCATAGGTGCCGTAGAGCAGCGTCCAGAACGCCGCCGCCTGCGCGCGCGCGCCGAGCCGCAGCTCTTGCCACACCGCGCCAAGGATCAGCAGCAGCATTCCATTCATCACTCCTTCGAGGTGCGCGGCGAGGCCCATGCGCACGTTCGTGAACTTGGCTTCGACTAGCCCGGTGATTAGGCCGAGCAAGAAGAGAAACATCCCGTGCCAGAGCAGACGTCGTTTGGTGTGGTGCAAGTTTGAGATTCTCCCGCCAACTTCGCAATCGTCGGCCAGAGCGGGGCCTCCAGCGTCATCTCGAAGCCCGTGAATGGATGCTCGAAGGTCAGGCGCCAGGAGTGCAGCGCGTGGTGATCAAGGCCGAGTCGATCCAATTCCTCGCGCGTCAGCAAACCCTCCACGCTGCGCGCGAAAATTTCATCGCCGCCGAGATAGAGCTTGTCGCCCACGATCGGATGGCCGACGTGCGCCATGTGCACACGCAACTGATGCTGACGCCCGGTCTCGGGGTAGAGCTCGACCAGCGTGCGCGACTCCAGACGCTTGCGCACCTTCCACCGGGTCAATGCGCGCAGCCCGTCGCCGTCTTCCCGCACTCCCATCTTCAGGCGCACCGTGCCGAACAGGGAAGATCCGATCGGCGCGTCTACCACGCCCGTGTCGTCCCGCATCACTCCCTCCACCAGGGCTAGATATGCCTTCTTGACCGTGCGCACCTCGAATTGCTTCCCTAATCGAGTGCGGCTCAATTGATCCTTCGCCGAGAGAATCAGGCCCGTCGTCTCCCGGTCCAGCCGATGACACAGCGTCGGTACGTCTTGCGGATTGCCCTGCAGCGCGCGATGCCGCTCGTGAATCAGATGAATCAGACTGCCGACCAGGTGCCCCTTCGAAGGATGCACCACGATTCCCGGCGGCTTGTTGAGCGCGAGCACGTGCTCATCTTCGAACACCACCTGCAGTTCGGAGGCATCCGTAAGTCCGCTCGACTCGGGCGGGCGCGCGGCCTCCGTTCCGCCGGGCGCGTCGAAGCGCACCACCACTTCTTGACCGCGCCGCAACTTCAGTCCGGCGCGCAGCGCGCCCATCTCGGCTTGCTGTGGATCCTTGAACGGCAGCACTTGCACCGCTCCGGCATCAATCGCGCGCTGGACCAAAGTGCGCGAGCGCCAGTCGAGCCGCCCCGCGAGAAACCCGTCCAAGCGCTGGCCGTGCTCCGGCTCGCCCACCTCGAAGCGCCACTCTTGATAGGGCAGCGAGAGATCGCGCTGGCCGCGGCGAGGTTTTTTGGCGGAGCGGCGAGGCATGGGATCTGCGGGGTGCAGAACTCCCCGACCGCAGCGGGCTCCGGCCGAACGACTAGAAGCGCTGAATCCGGCGCATGCGCTCGGCGCGCTTGATCACGCGGGCGCGGTCCTTGCCGAGACGGCGGCGCTCTTCGGCCGGCTTCTCGTAGTGGGCGTTCTCCTTCATGACGAGGAAGAGCCCGGACTGGGAGCACTGGCGCTTGAAGCGGCGCAGTGCAGCTTCGAGCGATTCATTTTGACGGATCTGGACCTTGATCATGCAGAGCGGGACGGCCTTCCAGGATGTGCTGAGGAAAGCGGGGCAATAGTCTATCCGTCGGCCCGTCAGCCGACAAGGAGCGCCATGCCCCTTCCGACCCCGCCTGGAAAGCCTGCTCCGGCCCCCGCCGACCACGAATTGGTCGAAGGGCAGGTCGGCGGCGTGGTTTTCGAAAACCCTGAAACCGGGTTCGCGGTGGTTCGTCTGCTTACTTCGGAGGGCGCAATTTCGGTCGCGGGCGCGCTTTCACCCGTCCATGAAGGGGAGCAACTGCGATTGCATGGCTGGTGGGAGACGCATCCGCGCTTCGGGAGGCAGTTCCGGGCTGCTTGGTCGGAACATGCTGCACCCTCCACCCTGGACGGGCTGGAGCGCTACCTCGGCAGCGGAGCCTTCCCCGGGATCGGGCCCGACATGGCCCGGCGGCTGGTGGCTCACTTTGGCGCGGACACACTGCGCGCGGTAGAAGGCGGTGAAGAAGCGCTGCGCGAGGTGGAGGGGATCGGTCCGAAGCGAGCCGCCACCCTGGCCGAGATGTTCCGCGAGGGTGCCGCCCGGCACCGGGTGCTCGCCGAGTTGCGCGGCTTCGGGTTGAACGGCGCCCAGGGCCGAGTGACTTATGAGTTGCTTGGGCCGGGAGCCATCGAGCGCCTGCGCCAAGACCCATACGCCCTGATCGGTTCCGTGCGCGGCTACGGCTTCGAGAGCGCAGAACGGGTGAGCCGCGCGGTGGGGCTCTCCCTCACTGGGCCGGAGCGAGCGCGCGGCGTGGTGCTGCACCTCCTGCGCGACGCCATGCGCGAAGGCCACGCCTGCCTGCCCGAGTCGTTGGTCATGGAGCGTTTGGTCGCGCTCGGAGTCGAGCACGATGTCGTGGTCGAAAGCTTGCTCGCACTCGCGCGGGCCGGCCGCCTGCACCGCGTGGACCTGGGAGACACCGCTCCGGACGCGGCTCCCGCCTTGTATTTGCCCGACATGCTCAACGCCGAGTTGGGTGTGGCATCCGGCGTGCAAAGACTGCGCAACTGCGCAGCCTCCGCGCTCGCCAGCCCGCAACAAATTGCCGCCGGACTGGAGCGCACGCGTTTCTTACACGACGCGAGCCAGCGCGCGGCCTTGGACATGGCCCTGCGGCAGCCCATCTCCGTGCTCACCGGCGGTCCTGGCACGGGGAAAACCACCACGCTGCGCGTCCTGCTCGAGATTCTCGAGGCCGCCGCCGCGGGAATCGTGCGCTTGGCCTCCCCCACCGGACGCGCGGCGAAACGTCTGCAGGAAGCCACCGGACGCGACGCCTCCACACTGCACCGCCTGCTGGGCTGGGATCCTTCGGTCAATGGTTTCCGCCACGATGAAGACGAGCCGCTGGAACTGGATTACTTGATCGTGGACGAAGTGAGCATGCTCGATCTCCCACTTGCGCATGCCGTTTTGCGCGCGCTCCCGGAAGGCGCGCGCCTGTTGCTCGTCGGCGACGCAGACCAACTCCCGCCGGTCGGTCCCGGCAGCGTGCTCGCCGATCTGATCGAAAGCCGCGCCGTGCCCGTGACCCGGCTCGCGCGCATTCATCGTCAGGGCGAGGACTCCGGCATCGTCGAAGCCGCGCACCGCATCCTTGCGGGTGAAGATCCGAGCGGCGCCTCCAGCGATCCCGCTTCCCCGTCCGGCGGGGATTTTTTCCTCGTGCTGCGCGAAGATCCCGAAGAAGCCGCGGCCATGGTGGTGCAGTTGCTCTCCGAGCGCATTCCGCAACGCTACGGCATGAATCCCGGCCACGAGATCATGGTGCTCGCACCAATGTATCGCGGGCCGCTCGGTGTGCATGAACTCAACCGGCGCATCGGTCTTGCGCTGAATCCCGACGGCACCGACGCGCCCGCCTGGGCCAACGGCCTGCGCGTCGGCGATCGCGTCATGGCGGTGCGCAACGATTACGAGCGGGATATTTTCAACGGCGACGCCGGCCGCGTGGTGCGCTCAACCGAAGAATCCATCACCATTGAGGTGGATGGCCGGCTGCTGGATTACGGAGCTGACGAGATTTCCGATTTGGTGCCCGCATGGTGCGTGACGGTGCATCGTGCGCAAGGCAGCGAGGCGCGCGCGGTGGTGATCGTGCTCGGCGGTTCGCATTGGATGATGCTGCGCCGCCGCCTGCTCTACACCGCCGTCACGCGCGGCCGCGAGCTGGTGGTGCTGGTGGCCGCGCGCAACGCGCTGGCGCGGGCCGTGCGCAACGACGAGGAAAGCCACCGCAACGGCCTGCTGCTGGCCCGGCTGCGCGCCACTCACGGGATTGGGTAGCATTCACAGCGTCGAGGCTACCGATGACCGACATGACCAGCTCCACCCAAAAACCTCGCTTCAAGTACTTCGTGGCTGGCGCACTGGCGGCGCTGATCCTGGTCATTGCGTTCCAGAACTCTTCTGTCATCGAGACGCAGATCTTGTTCATCGAGATCAAGATGCGCCTGTTCTTCCTGATTCTCACGTCCTTCGGCATCGGCATGCTGGTGGGCTGGCTGTTGCGCCGGCGGCGCAAGGCCTAAGCGCCGCTCAGCCGCTCGTCTTCAGAAACTCGATCGCGCCGCCAGGAAGCAGGTAGAGAATCAACATCGTGCCACCACTCACTGTGGGCACATGTGCGCTCTCGGGCCCGTACACGGTCCACCCGGGAGGATTGCCGTCGAAGGCCGGCGTACCGTCCAACGCGAAGCACAGATCCACTTCGCCGTTCGGATGACGGTGCCGCGGTCCCGGGGCGCTCATCAGCACGGCATCGGCGGAGAAGCCGCGGGATTCCAGCGTGGCCTTGAACATGCGCGACCAACGCACCGGCGCCGCGCCCTGCTGACACAGGCTGCCCGCCGCAACTCCGGCTTCCATGGCCGCGCGCAACTCGCGCAAGAAGGCTCCATCGAGCGGAAACTTCTGGTTGAGGGCGGTGCGAGCCGCAGCCGGGTTGCTGAGATCGAGGCCGGCTGCGAAATCCAGCAACGGCGCGAGACCGACGGGGTCGAGGGTGATCATCATTAGTACCCGAGCTGTTTCAGCAAGTCTGCTTGCTTGGGATTGATCTCCCGCTTCGGAAGCTGGGGAAACAGATCATGCTTCATGCGCTCCTTCAAGCGCTGCTTGAGCAGACTCAGAACCACTTGCTGCTCCGGAGACTGCGAGCCGCCTTCGCGCAGCAAGTTGACTTGCTCTGTGGGATCGGCGTCGAG
Source organism: uncultured Planctomycetales bacterium (assembly GCA_964502625.1). Lineage (GTDB taxonomy): Bacteria > Planctomycetota > UBA1135 > UBA1135 > UBA1135 > JAQBVK01. The sequence continues at coordinate 5,559 of CAZCXL010000010.1, forward strand.
ATCAAAGAGTTTCAGCGGCCGCATTTCGTAGCCGCCGCGCTCGAATTTCCCGCCTGGATTTTGGTCTTCGCCGTAGGAAATCCAGGCGATGAGCTTCCAGCGGCCCTCGCGCACCGTTGCGCGGAAAACCATGAAGGAAAGCGGCTCCTCGCCTACTGGCAGACTCTCCCCACGCGGAACCAACACGTTCCGGCCATCTGCGGCTGGATCGGCGAGTCCGCAGAGTTCGAGCAAGGTGCGAGTGCCGTCCACGATCTCGGGCGCGTAATCCAACTTGCGGCCTTCGGGCACTCCCAGACCGGACAAGAGGAACGGCACACGCAGCTCCTCCTCGTGCAAAGTCCAGCGATGCTCGAGGTTGTCGTGTTCACCGAAGGCCTCGCCGTGATCGCCAACGAGCAAGATGAGCGTCGGGCGGCCGCTCGCATCGACTTCCTTCAACAGTCGGCCGAGCAGCGCATCCACGTAGGCGATTTCTTCGCGATAGAGGTCATGCAGATAGGCGTATTCGGCCGCGAACTCGCTGGCCGGGCGGCCGGCCTTCAAGCCGTCGCTGATTTTCGCGCGCATGTGAAACTCCGCCTCCGGCAACTCTCCGTAACCGGCGGGCAGGGATTCCGGCTGCGCAATCGTGCCCGCATGCGGAGGCGGCGCGAAATACGGAGCGTGCGGGTCGAACAGATTCACGAAGAGGAAGTAGGGACTCGGCTGCGCAACGAGCTGCTCGTGAATACCGAGCGCCAGATCCAATGTGCGCTCGCCTTCCCGGAAATCGGTCCGCGCCAGATTCAACGGATGCGGGTTGAGCAACTTACTTAGCGGGAACTCGATGCCGCGCAGCGGCAACACCCAACCCAGCAAGGTGTGACGATTCACCCAAGCCGCAAAGCCTTCGAAAGCGGCGATGCGCTGCATGCCGTGCCATGCCTCCATGTCCTCGGAGAAGGTCTGCTCCCCATGTGCTTTGCTGGGCGCGGACTCCAACAACGGATTCGCCGCCACTCCCGCAGTGCGCCAACCCGCATCGCGAAAACGCGAGGCGATCGGACGCGCGCCCCACTCTGAACTCAGCATTTCCCGGGTCGGCCAGCGGGATTCGTTGCTGCGCATGCCCGTCTTTTCAGGATCTTGGCCGAGCAACAGAGCCATGTGGCTCGGCACGGTTTGATTACACGGAGCGATTGCGTAATCGGCCCACACACCGCGCGCGCGCAGCGCGTCGAACGCGGGCGTCGGGGTCCGCGGATCGAGAATCGCGTCGGCGCGAAGCGTGTCCACGACCAGCAGTAAGACATCCGGACGAGCCGCAGAAACCGGGCCCCGATCACGCGCAGGATCCCCGACGGGGAGCGTCAGCGGCGGTTCGCGCAACGGGATCACGCTGGCGTCGGGAGCCACCAAGAACGCCGCCACCGGCGCGAGATGCAGCACGGCGCCGAGCGGCAGCACGAATTTGTGCACGGCGGGCAAGCGTGCGCTCCATGCCACTGCCAGCAACACGGCCGCGATCGGCAGTGCGAACCATGACCAGGGCGCCAGCGCGAGCGCCACGCTGATCCAGAACGCGCCCGCGTGCGGATTGGCACTCTGCACTCGCAGACGTGCCGAAGTCAGCGCCAGTCCAGCGCCCAGCCAGCCGCAGAGCAGGGCGTTGAGCGCGGCCGCGAAGTAGCGCTCGCGGTCCATCGGAACGCCTACATCCCAGCCCAGGCCCGCAAGCACCTGCAGCGCGCCGATGAGGGCAGCGGCCGCAACTCCGGCGCACGCGCCGCGCAGGAAACGCATCCGCAAATCTTACCGGCGCCCTAGGGCTTCGCGCTCCAGGCCTCGGCGCGCAACTTCTCGATTTCAGCGACGCTGCGCGGAATGGAACTGGACAGCAGGTCGTAGCCGGTCGGAGTGATGACGACGACGTCTTCGATCCGCACGCCGAAGTGCTCGTCCGGCAAATAGATCCCGGGCTCCACCGTGAACACCATGCCGGGTTCGAGCTTCCCGTAGACGCCGACGTCGTGGGTGGACATGCCCAACCAGTGGCTGGTGCCGTGCAACATCGGTCCGAAGCCGCGCTCGGTGATCACCTTTTGCGCAGCCGCGGAAATCTGATTCAACGTGCTCCCCGGCTTGCACAGGGCGAAGGCGGCCTCCTGCGCGTCGTAGACCGCTTGATAAACCTCTTTGTGGCGCGCGCTGAACGTGCGGCCGAGCGGCCACGAGCGCGTGATGTCCGCCACGTAGTAGCGGTACTCCGCTCCGTAATCGATCAGCACCATGTCGCCGGCCTCCGTGCGCCGCGCGTTGGTCGGGTAGTGCAGCATGCAGGCGTTGCCGGCACTGCCCACGATCGCCATGTAGGCCGCGCCCATGCCGCCATGCTTGAGCATGTCGCCGGTCATGCGCGCGGCGATCTGCCACTCGTAGTCGCCCGGACGGGTCTCACGCATCGCGTTCGCGTGCGCAATGCCGCTCACCCGGCAGGCTTGGCGCATGGCCTCGATTTCTTCAGGGGTCTTCACGAGGCGCAGGCTGTCCACCAGCGGCGTCACGTCCTTCGCTTCGACGTTCGGGAACTTCTCGGAGATGCGCGCGGCAAATTGCTCGCCGCGATCCAGGCGCCCGTCGAAGGGATCATTCACCATGTTCGCCGCCCAGCCGTGCAGGTTGTCGCGGCTCATCATCCAGTTCTCGGCCGGCTGCTTTTCGACGTAGAAACTCGTGTGCGTCTTGGACAGTTTGTCCATGAGAGCCGCGAAATTCCCGAACGGCTCGCCGTCCTTGTCCAGCTTGGTGCAGACCGCAATGCCCGTCTGCTGCGCAGCCTCTTCCGGATCGGTCAAGTTGCCCTGCCAAAGCTCGTCATTCTCTTTGACGCGCGGCACCAGCAAGTATTCCTCGCCGCTGCTGGGCACGGCCACGTAGACGGCGCCCGGGGTGCTGACGCCGGTGACGTACCAGAAGTTGTTGTCCTGGCGGAACTCGCGGTAGTCATTCAGCGGGCCCTGGCCGCGCAGGATGATCACGCCGTCCTTGTCCTCGGCCTTCTCCAAGAACAGTTTGTTGAGGGCAGCGCGCCGCCCGGCGTGAAACTCTTGGGTGAAGAGTCCTTGGCCACGGCCGTCTTCGAGCGGCTGTTGCGCCGGAACGAGGGCGAGCAGGGAAGCGGTGAGCAGCGTGATGAGCATGACTGGAGGATTCTACGGACGAATCGCGGCGCAGTGGGCAAAATGGGAGGGTGACCGTCCTCTACCTCGACCACGCCGCAACCACGCCGCCACTGCCGGAGGCCATGGAGGCCTTCAAGACTGCGGCGGCAACGGCCTGGGCCAACCCGGGATCACTCCATCGGCTCGGCGCCGACGCGGGGCTTGCGCTGGAACGCGCCCGCTTGGACCTGGCCAAGGCCTTGGGAGTAACCGGCTGGCGGGTGGTGTTCACCGCCACCGGCACGGAGTCGAACCAACTCGGCATCCAAGGCGGCGCGCGCGCCGCGCGGCGGCGTGCAGAAAAGTCGAGCACGAATGGTCGCGCGCGAGTTTTGGTGGGAGCGGGCGAGCACTCCTCTTCACTGAAATCGGCGGAGGCGCTGGAACAAGAAGGCTTCACGATCGAACTGGTGCAAGTCAATCACTTGGGAATCGTGCAGCCGGAAGTATTGGCAGCGCAACTGGGGCCTGACGTTGCCGCGGTCAGCATTCACTGGGCGAACAATGAACTCGGCACGCTGAATCCGATCCCTGAGTTGGTCGCCGCGACGAGGCGCATTGCCCCGCACGCTTTCTTTCACTGCGACGCCGTGCAGGCGGCAGGCAAGCGTCCCGAAACGCTTTCCGCCCTGGGCGCCGACGCAATCGCCGTCGCAGCGCACAAACTCGGAGGATTACGCGGCTGCGCGGCGTTGTTGCTACGCCCCGGAGGGCGTGAGCCCCGGGCGACGATGGTCGGTGGCGGACATGAAGCTGGCCTGCGCAGCGGCACCGAGAACGTGATGGGCGCCGTGGCCTTCGCGCGCGCGGCACAGGTGCGCGCAGCACTGCTGGCGAAGGAGCCGCGCGCGCTGCTGGATCGTCGGGCGCGCCTGCTGACGCTGTTGCGCGAGGCCGCTCCGGATTTAGTCGAAGTGGCGCCGGCGCGTGAGCAGGAGCTCTTGGGGTCGATTTTGAGCGTGGCCTTCCCCGGCACGCGTGCGCGCACCTTGCTCACTGCGCTCGAGCAGCACGAGGTCATGGTGGGCAGCGGTTCGGCTTGCCATGGCGGCGGTTCCAAGATCTCGCCGGTCCTGGAAGCGATCCGTTTTGATCCGGCCCTTGCGAACTCGGTGTTGCGCTTCGCGCTCTGCGGAACGGAAACGGAGGCTGAACTCACACGCGCCGCGTCGGCTTTGAGCGCAGCGCGAGCGGAGTTGCAGCCGAAGTAGGAACTAGGCCGCCGACTTGCGGCGCGCGCCGATCCAGTAGAGCAGTGCGGCCATCGCGATGAAGGGCAGCATGGGCCACCACGACTCGCCGAAACGGTGAGTCATGTCGCGGAACACCCACGGTCCGCTGCCTTGGGTCTTGGCGTCGATCACGCTCGCGACGATGCCGCCGATCGCTCCGCCGGCGATCAGTCCCGAGGCCATGAGGGTGCCCGGCGAGAATTCCGCGCTTCCAGCCGAGGCGCCCCGTTTGCGATCCACCAACCAGCGCACGATGCCGCCGACGAAGATCGCGGCCGAAGTTGCGATGGGCAGGTAGAGACCGACGGCGAAGGGCAGGGAGGAGACTCCAACCAACTCCATCAAGAGTGCGAGCATCATGCCGATGAGTACGAGCGCGATCGGGAGATTGCCGCCAAGAGTTCCGTCGATGATCAGACGGAAAAGTTGCGCCTTGGGGGCGTCGAACTTCGCGCGGCGCTCGAGCTCCCATGCGGGAGTGCCGTCCGCGCGGGCGAGAAAGAGCGAACCGCCGCTCTCCACCCGACGGTAATCGAGCCGGTCCGGGCCAAGCTCGACCGGCGCGTCCGGCGGAATCACCAGTGCCGGTCCCGTGGCCGCCACCGCGGAATAGGGATAGGTTCCACAAACGCCCGGGTCCACCAGAAACATCGGGGCGCCGGATGCGTCCACGAGGTATTTACCGCGCGCAAGCCGGCCTTCGTCTTCGCGCAAATACACCACTCCGTATTCCTGGCCATCGGGACCGGACAGATGCTGATCAGTCGCGAAGCCCGAAGTCAGCGGCGGCCCTTGCACCGGCCGCATCGTGGAAGCGCTGACGTTCAGCATCTGCAGAGTCCAGCCGATCACCAGCGCGCTGGTCACGACGCCGCACAATATCGCGATCTGCTGCGCGCGCGGTGTGCCGCCGACCAGGAATCCAGTCTTGAGATCCTGCGCGATGGTGCCTCCATTGCTGGCGGCGACGCACACCAGGGCGGCGGTGGTCAGAGCCAGCGCCTTGTAGTCGGTGCCGGTCCAGCCCAGGGCGACGAAGAGCCCGCAGGTGATCAAGAGCGTCGCCACCGTCATGCCGCTGATCGGGTTCGATGAGGAGCCGATCTCGCCGGTGATGCGGCTGCTGACCGTGACGAAGAAGAATCCGAAGAGCACGATCAGGCCGGCGGAGAGCGCGTTGATGTCGAGGATCGGCGCGAGGGCAATCGCCACCGCGAGCGCGAGGGACCCACCAAGCACGACGCGCATCGAGAGGTCGCGCTCCGTGCGCGGCACCGCGCGCGCGGCTGCGAGATCCGGGTGATCCTTCGCGAGCGTGCCCATGCCGCGCCGGAAGGCGCCCACGATCGACGGGATGGAACGCGCGAGCGCGATGAAACCGCCCGTCGCCACGGCACCGGCGCCAATGTAGAGAATGAAATTGTTGCGGATGTCACCCGGCGTCATCTGGGAGATGGTCTTGTTCGCCGGATACATCGGCTCGGTCATCGCATCGCCAAAATGGTGAATCATCGGCACCATCACCAAGAAGGCGAGCGAGCCGCCTGCCATCATGTTCGAGGCGGTGCGCAAGCCGATCACGTAACCCACGCCGAGCATCGGGGGTGAGACTTCGAAGGCGAGCATGGCGCCCTTGAGTTTGCCCCAGAAGGAGATCGCGAAGGTGGCGCCGTCGGACCAGAGTTTGACGATCAGATTCAGCGCGGCGTAGCCGAGGCCGACGAAAAAGCCGAGGAAGACCGTCGCGGCGCTTGTGCCGCCCTTTTCGCCAACGATCAACACGTCGGCGCAGGCAGTACCCTCCGGGAAAGTGAGTTTCCCGTGCTCCTTCACCATCAGACCATGGCGCAGCGGAATCATCATCAGCACGCCGATCAGGCCGCCGAGAATTGCCACCAACAAAATTCTTCCCATTTCCATCTCGAAGCCCATCAGCAGCAAAGAGGGCAGCGTGAAAGCCACGCCCGCCGCGATGGACTCGCCAGCAGAGCCGGCAGTTTGGACGATGTTGTTCTCCAGCACCGTTCCGCCGGGCTGCCCGAGCGCGCGGCTCAACCACTTGAACAAAGTGATCGAGAGCACCGCGATCGGAATCGACGCCGAAACGGTGAGGCCGACCTTGAGGCCGAGATACACCGAGGACGCCGCGAACACGACGCCGAGCAAGGAGCCGAGGACCACGGCGCGCACCGTGAGCTCGCGCATCGAGGTCTCCGCGGAGACGTAAGGACGGAACTCCGAACCGGGTGTGGGAGATTGGCCCATGAGTGCCCGCCTAGGGTAGCGGAACCCCGAGGAACTCAAGCGGAGCAGGCTCGGCCGGGATTAGCACTGCGAGTACCCGCAGGACGGGCACTTGCAACAGCCTTCCTCGAATGACAGCGTGCCTTCGGCACAGGCCGGACAATGAATCTTGTAATTCACGGGAGCGTGTTGCCGCGTGCTGCTGCCCGTCTGTACTTCACCCAGGTCAGCCTCGCCGAGCAAGATCGCGCGCGCTCCGAAGCGCTCCTTCGCGGCGCGCCAACGATGTAGCGCATGCGCCAGGCCGTCGGCCAGCGAAAGAATGCGACCATCGCGGCTCGGCACCGACAGTGAGGAACCGATGCCGTCGAGTTGGCGGATCGCGTCGTCCAGCGAGCCTCCTACCCGCAGGTAGAGCGAGACCATGCGACAGATCGCCTCGAGATCGGAGTTAGCGAGGTCGCCACCCTTGCCGAGTTGCGCGAAGACTTCCATCTCGCGTCCGCTCTTCGGCTCGATGCTGATCTTCACGTGCATGTTGCCGAAGGGTGTGGTCTGGCGCACGCGCACGCACGGCATGATTTCGGGCAAGCGCATGGGAACCAGCGCGCCCGGCGCCGCTGCTGCGACTGGCGCGGGCTCGAGCGCCATCGGCTGCATGGCGCGGCAGCCATCGCGATAGACGGTGACGCCCTTGCACGCCTGCTGCCAGGCGAGGCGATAGGCCGCGCGCACGTCTTGCTCTGCGGCAGTGTGCGGCAGATTGATGGTTTTAGACACGGCGTTGTCAATGGCCGTTTGCCAGGCGGCCTGCATGAGTACGTGCTGCTCGGGAACGACGTCGTGCGCGGTGACGAAAATCTCTTCCATCTCTGACGGCAGACCCGCTCCGCGGATCGTTCCGTTCTCCAGCGCGTAGCTCACGGCGGCCTGCGCCGCCTCGCCGGTGATGCCGCGCGCAGCCAACTCCGCCTGGAATGCCGGATGTATCTCGGTCATCACCACCGGAGTTCCTTCCGCATCCTTCATCACTTGCCGCTTGAAGGCGAGGGAGAACAGCGGTTCGATGCCGCCGGAGCAGCCCGCGATGATCGAGATGGTGCCGGTGGGCGCCACAGTGGTTAAGTGCGAGTTGCGCCGCGGAGCCAGACCCTCTGCATGCGGGCGGGAGCGCTCCCAAGCTCCGAAGGGCTCGCGAGCACTTTCTGAGACTAGCGCTTCGCTGGCGCTCTGCGCGGTCTGCGCGAGTCGTTTCGCCAAGACGCGCGCGATGGCGAAAGAAGCTTCCGAGCCATACGGAACACGCATCGCATAGAGCATGTCGCCGAAGCCCATCACGCCGAGGCCAATCCGCCGCTCACGATCAGCGCACTCGCGGATTTCTTGCACCGGGAAGCGGTTGACCGAGACCACGTCGTCAAGGAAACGCACCGATTCCGTGACGGCGCGGTCGAAACCCTCGAAATCAAAGCGCTGCTCCCAACTCGGCTGCATTCCCCCTTCGCGCACGAAGGCGCCAAGGTTGATGGACCCGAGATTGCAGGAGCCGTAAGGCGGAAGCCATTGCTCGCCGCAAGGATTGGTGGACTCGTAGTCGCCGAATTCCGGCAATTGGTTATCCGCGTTGGCGCGGTCGAGGAACAGCAGACCAGGCTCGCCGTTCTTCCACGCGTAATGCACGATGAGATCCAGCACTTCGCCGTGCGTCCAATAGGCCGCGCCGCTTGCGCCTTCGCCGGCGGCATAAGCCTCGTAATCGGCGACGGAAACCCGGCGTCCGCCCTCGGTTTTACGCAGCCAGGCCTTGCGGCCGTCGCGCGGGTTAACGGCGACTAGCCAGGAGCTGGGCGCATCGAAAGCCGCGCGCATCCAGGCGTCGGTGACGGCGACGGAGACGTTGTAGTTAGTCCAACGCTTGAGATCGTCCTTGGCGCGCACGAACTCGACGACGTCTGGATGGTCGCAGCGCAGCACGCCCATGTTGGCGCCGCGCCGGAAGGCGCCCTGCTGAATCGCTTCGGTCGCGGCGCTGAAGGCGTCAATGAAGGAAAGCGGGCCGGAGGTGCGGCCTCCGCTCGAACTCACAACGTCGCCATCCGGGCGAAGCCGTGAGAAGGAGAAGCCAGTGCCGCCACCGGCCTTCTGGATCAGCGCAACCTGACGCAGCGTGGAGAAGATCCCGTCGATCGAATCTGCGACCGGCAGCACGAAGCAGGCTGAGAGCATGCCCATCTCGCGACCCGCGTTCATCAGAGTGGGAGAATTGGGAAGGAATTCACCGCGCGCCATCATGCTGTAGAAACGGCGCGCCCAGGTCGGATCCGTCTCGGGCTCCGCAACCGCCGCGGCCACCCGCCAGAACAATTCGCGGGGCGTTTCCGCGATCTCGCCTGTGGAATCCTTGGCGAGGTAGCGGTTCTCGAGCACCTTGCGCGCATTCGCGGTCAGGCGCGGCTCGGGCAAGTCAGCGGGAAGGGGCAGCCGCGGGGCGAGGGCTGCGGCGGAGAGCGGGGTCGGAGCGGGTGCCATGGGACGGGACTCTCTGCATGGTGACACTTCGCAACTTAGGATAAACAGATATTTTTATCTTGTAGCGCCACTCCCCGCCGCAAGACTGGCCAACCCGGCCCGCAAGCGCCGGTGCTGGTCCAGCAGCCGCACAAAATCGCTTTCCCGACGCCCGCCCTTGGCGCGGATCACGGCGGCAGCCGCCCGGCGCTCGGCCAAACTCCAGCGGCGCACGCCGGGGAGCGCCAGCATCAGCGGACTCCAGGCGCGGAAGGCATGGCGCTCCCCCGCCGTCCAGCCCTTCAGATCCCCGGCGCCCAGCAAGGCTGCGGCCTCTTGAGCGATCACGCCTGAGGCGGAGCGGCGGTCTCCGCCGAAGTGTCGCGAGAGCCAGCGCGTGGCCGCCATGCCGATGCGGTCGCTGCGTAATGCACCGATCACGTCGTCGCGGCGCGGCGGGCGCTCGAGGTAGACGTTGTGGACCGCCAACTTCTCCAGCATGGCGATGCTCGTGCGATGACCGGGGTCGCGCCGCATGCGCGCAAGTTCCTGGCGCATCAGGCGCAACACGCCGGGGTCGCGCGCGCGGAAACCGAGCTTCTGATAGAACCACCAGGCTCCGGATTGTAATCCTTCATGATTTCCCTCTCCGCCCAATTGGTAGGGATAGATCGTGAAGACCTCGCTGCCAAACAACGCGCGGGTCATGGCGAGCACGCGCGCGTACACCCAGGCTGCTTCACCGCCGCGGTAGGTCTCGAAGACGTTGTAAGCAATCTCCGAGGATCCGAAGATCGCGCTGCTCAAGACGTAGCCGATCGGCACGCCGTTTTTCAGGGTGAGAAAGCCGTACACCGACTCGAGCAGTAGGCGGCGCTGCGGCTGCATGCCGATCGCAAGGAAAGACAGGCCATCTCCGCAGTCCACGAGCCGGACGTCGTGCGGATCAGCGTAGGAGAAAGCGTCCAGGTCCCGCTCACGGGTCACCATGGCGGCGCGTGCCAACTCCACGGCCTCGCGCCCGCGCGCGAGTGAAAGCGATTTGATCGAGAGCGGCGGCCGCAAGACTTCCGTCCACAGATCCGGCCTCTGGCGGCGCAGCGGACCAGCGTGAAAGGCTTGCGGCGCTCCATCGAATCGAGCCAAGGTCCGCGACGGACTACCGGGACCCCAGCGCAGCACCATAGGCACGTCAATCTCGTCTTGGTAGAGATCACGCGCTTGGGGGGTCTCGGCGAGATTTTCCATCGCGCGCGCGAGCGCGGAGGCGCTCGTCTCTCCTGGACCGCGCATCGCTTCCACCCACTTGCGCAGCGAGAGAGTGGATTCATCCAGCGCCGGCGATTCGGCGTCGTGCATCAGCAGCGAGAGACGCCCTTCGAGCCGCTCTTGGTTTGCCTCGGGAAACGATTCCCAATCTAAATCCAAGCGGCTCGGCCATTTGCGCGCCAACCAGCGCGCAGTGTCGGCGAAGAAAGGATAAGCGATGTCCGTGCCCGCGATTCCGCTCGAGAGCAGCGCATCACGATGCCGACGCAGATCTGGGCGTCGCGCAAACCCGCGCGCCATGCGTTCCGCCTCTGCCGCAACGGCTTGGTCATCCGGGTAGGCGCGCAGCCAACTCAGGCTCTCGTGAAATCGGAGCACCTCACCTTTGGTGGCGAAAGCGCCTTTGGCGCAGATGCGCAAGTAGGCGCGTTTGCGCGCTGCGAGACCCGAACCGTATTCACTTTGGATGCGCTCGAGGGCGCGCAGCGCGGCGGCGGGACTCAAGGAAGCCATGCCAGGAATGCTACGGCGCCGCCAGCCCCGCAGCCTTCCTCAAGAGGCGCGAAGCGCGGCGACTCGCTTCCGCGGAATCCGCGTCGCCCGTCAGTTCCAAAAGTTCGCGTACCAGCGCATTTGCGATGAGCACAATCTGGGCGTCACCGAACCGCGCACGGAGTTGCGGAATGTCGCTCGGTGCTTCTGCGGGTTCGAGCAGGATTGCATCCAGCGGGAGGCAAGGGAGGGAAGCAAGAATGCGCGAAGCGAGTAACAAGCCTGCGAGTGGCAGTGGCCCAGCGGAATCCGCCAAATCCAGCGTTTGTTGTAATCGCTGCTCATCCATCCCTGTCAGCCATGCGCCGCGCCGCGCCCGCTCCGTGTCGAGGAGTTGAACGACGGCGCTCGAGTCGAATCGCAGGAGCAGGAGTTCCGCCGCAAGCGTCGGTGAATCGCTGAACCGGCCCACAGCGAGTTGAGAGAAGGCGGCGAGCGCCTCGGGATTCTGCTCCAAGCGCTCACGCAGTGCAGGATCCAGTGCGTTGCGCCACGCAGCGAGGCGTGCCGCTGACTCCAGACGCGGGGCCACGAAGCTCGTCAGAAAAGCGCGCTCTGGCTCATGCAGCGCATGGTGTCTTGTGCAGATGCTGACGTGAGTCTCTTCCTCCACCCAGAAAATGCTCCCGGAAGGACCACGCTTCAGCGCGCTGCGGAGATCTTCCGCCTCATCGGGCGGGAGCAACTCGTCATGCGCAGCGCAAAGTACGAGGACGGGCGCTGCCGAGTTCTCGATCACATTCCCAAGATCCACAGCCAACGGTTGACGAACGAACATGGCCACCCACTCCGCCGCCCAAGTAGGAAAGCGCGGTACTCCTGCCCATCCTGTCACCAAGAAATGCTTCACCACGCTCTGACTGCGCACGGGCCCGTAGAGCACGACGGCTCCGGGACGTGCGCCGTCCTGCAAGAGCGTCGCCGCCGCAAGCGTGCCGAGGGATCCTCCCCGGAGGATCACCCGCGACGGATCGCCGCCCGCGCGCCGCACCGCTTCGTTCCACATGGCGCGCGCGTCGGCGCGAACGTGCTCCGTGGAGCGCGCGCCGCCGCTCGCCCCCACTCCGCGATAGTCGAGAGCGAGCACCGACCAACCGGCGTCCAAGGACTGCCAGAACAGCTCATGCACGACGTCCGTTTGGGTTGCCGCGACCGTCGCCTCCATCAGGTGCAGAATCACCGGCGCGCCATCGTCCGCGGGCACCCAGACACCGCGCAAGATTTCGCCTTCGGCGAGCGGCAACTCAACCCACTCCGCGCGCCACGGCAGCACAAGATCCTTCACATCGCGCGCTTCCGACGCTGCGGGCAACACCAGATTGGGAATGGCGCAAGCGCCGAGTGAGACGGTGGCGAGCCAAGCGACGCCAAACTGCAGCCACGGCCTCACGGCTGAACGTACTGCTGCACTTCGTCGGCCAAGACTTCCAAGGCGACGCCGGCGCGCTCGAACATCTGCCGCGTCTCAAGCGCCGCGTGGTAGCGCTTCTCGCAGACCACCCGCACGATGCCCACCGAGACGATCAACATGGCGCAAGTGCGGCACGGCTCCATGCGGCAATACAGAGTGGCGCCTGCGAGCGGTGTGCCGTGCTTGGCGGCCTGTGCGATCGCGTTCTGCTCGGCGTGGATCGTGCGCATGCAGTGTTCGCGGATCGTCCCGTCCTCGTCCACCACTTTCTTCATGAGGTGGCCGACCTCATCGCAGTGCGGCTGTCCTGGCGGCGAGCCGACGTACCCCGTGGCGACGATCCGACGATCACTCACCACGATGCAACCACTGCGGCCGCGATCGCAGGTGGCGCGCTTCGAAACCTCGTGCATCAGGCCGAGGAAGTATTCATCCCAGGTCGGGCGCTGATTCATGCGGGAATGATGGAAAGGCGCGC
>CAZCXL010000011.1:0-18448 GCA_964502625.1 uncultured Planctomycetales bacterium
CACGTCTGGTTCACGAACGCTTCCGGTGCGGTGGTCTGCTTCTCGCGCGACGGTGAACTGGTTTGGGAGCGGCGCTATCTGCCCGCCTTCGACGGCCCCTTCAACAAGCAGTTTGAGCCCTGCTTGGTGCATGACGGTGCACGGCAAGTTTTCATCCACATGGAGCCCTTTGCGGCTCCGGGCGCCGATCCCCAAGAGACAAGTGGGCGCTGGCGTCATCTGATTGGACTGGACGCGCGCACTGGAGAACTGTTGTGGCGCAGCGCGGACGCGCTCACCCAGTACAACGCGCCGACTCTGGTGCAAACCGCGGACGGGCTATGCGCGCTACATGCGCGCGGAGGTCCGCACGAAGTACCGGAGCGTCCGGTAGGCGTTTCGTTGACGCGGCTGACCGGTTCGAATGCCGGCCAGTCCGTCTGGCGCTACGAGGATCCGCGCGGCAACCACGAAGCCGCACTGCAAACCATGGCGCATGACGCGCGCTACGCCTACTGGCTGCTGAAGGAACCGCGCAATGCCTTGGTCGTGCTTGATCTCAAGACCGGACGTGAGTTGCGGGAGATCTCACTGACGCGCAACGTTGTCCGCACTCAATTCGATGCCCAGCCAGGAGCGTGGGACACGTCCGATGGCGTTGACCTCGAGCGCGGAGTGTTTCCGGGGCGCTATTCGATGATCGCGGCCGGTGGCAGGGTATTCTTTCAGTGTTACGCGACGGCTTGGGGGGAAGCGAGCATCGGTCCTCCGTACTCTTTCGCGCGCGTGGATCCGGAATCTGGCCACGTGGAGTACCTCGAAGTTCCGACGGACGTGGTGCGCGAGGCAGGCGCGCCTGATCGCTGGCTGTGGCGCACTCCGCGCGCCGCGCGCGCGCTGAACAGCCGCGGCGAAGAGGTCACCGGCGACGAACGCAGCCGCTGGGACGGCTGGGATTGGGTCTTCAACGGCTCGCCCACGCGCGTGAACGAGCGGTTGTACTTCACGCTCGCGAGCGGCGTGGTCTATGTGCTCGACGCGAGCACGCCGCGCTTCGATCGACGCGCGTTTCTGGCGCTCAATGATCTCGGTCCGGCGGGCGCGGTGTGGACCGCGAATTCGGTCTCGTATGCCGCGGGCCGGCTGTATCACCGCACGGCGGCGGAGTTGATCTGCGTCGGCGTGGCGCGCTGAAGGCGCTCAGTCGAGCAGGATCTGTAGGTCGGCGCGGCGTGATTCCGGCGTGACCACGAGGTGCACGAGTTTTCCGTCCAGCAGGCTCGCTTCCACGACGGTTCCTCGCGGAGCGTGGAGTTTGAAGTCCACGTCCCAATCGCGCGGCCAGGCGGGGAAGAGCAGAATGCGCTCGCCGTCGGACTGCAGCAGCATTTCCTGGGTCAGCAGCATCAGGTTGCCGCCGTGACATTGATCGGGGATCCAGTCGAAGTTGGGGCCCCACATCGCCGGGAAGCGGAAGTTGGGATGCGAGTTGCGGACCTTGGCGAGCAGGTTCTCGCGGGCTTCTTCGACAAGGCCGAGACGCGCGGCGAAGACGCCGTCCTGCGTCCAGCCGTGAGTTTGTTTGTCATGGCGCTGCAGGAAAGTTGCGCGCGCGATCTTCCGGAGTGCGGGCGCAGACCAATCCAGCGTCCGGAACGGAAAGATGGCATAGAGCTCCGGCGTCTCGACGTTCTGGCGGCTGGGGTCGTACTCCTCGGCTGGCGCGAGCAGGGTCTGGCCGTCCTCCGTACGCAGGGGATAAGGCGGAAGCGCGGCGGTGAGGCGTTCCCAGAGCGCGCGCTCGTCTGCGGTCGTCCACGCTTCCGGAAGCGCACGCAGCCGGGGCAGCACGGAATGCAAACCCGCGACGCACGGCATGTCGTTCACCACTCCGTGCCAGTGCGTTTCGAGCGCCTGCGTGGGTGTGATCCGCAGTTTTCCCTGAGCATCCCGCGGAAAACGAGAGTCGAAGTACAGCAGCACTTCGCGCGCCATGGGAAGGAGCTGCGCGCGGGCGAACTCGTCATCGCCGGAGTAGGCGTGATGCAGAAGCATGAGGTCCACCAACTCCAAGCCCTGGTTCCACTCCCACTGCCACCACGGGCAGAGAACCTCAGACGGCTGGTGGCCTTGGCGATCCCAGCCGTAGTCGCCGTTCGAGTAGGTGCCGAACGGAGTCATCGTCTCCGGGAAGTACACTCCTTCGGCACCGTAATAGAACTTGGCGCGCGCACGGCACAGCGGCATCACGCGCGCATAAAAATCGAAGAGTGGGGTCATGAGGTCCCAATCACCCGCGGCGAGCATCGGGTAATAGGGAAGGCGCGTGTTCTGCCACCAAAAGCAGTCGCCCCAGCGCCGCCAATCGGCGTCGAAGTCTGGGCCGCCCGCATACTTCGGCGCGACGGTGAACAAGCCGCCGTTGAACTTGATGGGGAAACTGCCACGCCCCTGGCACGCGGTCACCCAGCGCTGCAGCACGTAAGCTTGGGTGACGCGTGAGAGCGGCGCAGGGTCCGAGTACGGTGATGCGGCGACTCGCTCGCCGTCGCGCCAGATGCTCATCGCGCCGTTGGTCTCGTCATAGGTTGCCGCGACGTGATGCCATGCGCCGTCATCAGGCCAAGCTCCCGGCGCGATCAGGGTGCGTGTGCCTACGATGAAGCGCAGGTCATTACCCGGGTGCGTGTCGAAGAGAAAACCATCGCTGCCGCCCGCGGTGATCCAATCCATGATGCGTGCCGGGCGGCCGCTCGGCGGTCGGCGCAGCCAGGCCTCTAAAGTGATGAACGGAGGCGGTGCCGGAGGAATGACATGCGATTCCCATTGCATCTCGACCTCGCTCACCAGGGCGTCGGGGCGATTCGCAGAGAGTGCGCGAAAGTCCTCGGGCGAGAGCGCCGTCGTAAAGATCTGCGCCCGTGCGAACTCACCTTCCCAGCGGTGCTGTTCGTTTGAGTCATGCCCGAGCCGTGGTGGTCCATTCTTGTGTTCCGGCAACCGAAACGATGATTCCGAATCGCCTTGGACGAAGATCCAAGAACGCAGCCAGAAATCTTTCCAAGTGTCAGCCGTCGCACGTCGCACCACGGCTGCTTCGTCGGCCTCGTGAATGGATCGGGTCTCCTGCTCTGCGTATTCGCCCAGGGCTTCCATGGTTGGACATTTCTTGGGCTGCGGCGAACGAATGGTGACGGCGAACTCTCCAACAAGGTTTCGCATGAGTCCTTCCGCATCCCTTAGAAATCCCTCTCCAGCAACCCAGACTCCCGAAACCAAGCCGAGCATGGGGTCGTCGCATTGCTCCGCGAGAGTCTCGATGCCTTGTTGTTCAAGAGTGAAGTCAACCACCGAGCTCCGATTGACTCGCAAGAGCGCGGCAGTCTTGAGACCAAGCTCCAGAATGTCGGCAGCTTCAGAAATCTGGACACTCTCCGGCGCGTCCCGCATCGTCCACGAGGATTTCAGCTCTTCTCCACTGAGCGTCCGATCCTGCGTGCGCCAGGATTCCAGCATGACGCGCACGGTGCGCGGTGTTGCACTGCGCCCCGCGATGCGGAAGTGCGGCGCATCCACTTCGGCGAAAACTTCGAACTCCAGGTCACCCCAAACGACTTCGAGCCGTCCCTCGAGCAGGTTCAATCGCTGGAGAAAGTCGCCGCTCGGTTGCGGATCGAAGCTCACGCGCACTTGACCGGGCTTCAGCAGGCGTGAGGCTTCGCTGTGGGTGTCGTTGCGCGCGAGCAGCAGCACGAGATCGCCATTCGCCTCGATCCAGACGTTGGCACCGACTTCGCCGTTGCCCATCGGGATCGAGCCGGCCGCATCGCCTCCCGGAGTGCGCCAAACGAGGTCGTAGTCGGAGACGCCTTGGGGTGCCAGAAGCGCTGCCAGGCAGAGGCTGAGAAGCATCCCGGGAATCCTACCCGGCATGCTGCGATTGATTTTCGCCGATCTGTCCGGATATACCGATCTTCGCCTGTGCGCTCCGCATTCAGGCACCCCCCACGCATCGAACTCATCATGAAGCAATACAGCGCTGAATTTCTCGGTACTTTCTGGCTCGTGCTCGGTGGCTGCGGCAGCGCAGTGCTGGCGGCGGCCTTCCCGGGCGTCGGCATTGGCCTGTTGGGCGTTTCGCTCGCCTTCGGTCTCACCGTGCTGACGATGGCCTACGCGATCGGCCACATTTCCGGCTGCCATTTGAATCCAGCGGTGTCCGTTGGACTGTGGATGGGCGGCCGCTTCCCTGCCAATAAATTGCTTCCCTATATTATTGCGCAGGTACTCGGCGGCATCGCAGCGGGCGGCGTGCTCTACCTGATTGCGAGCGGCAAGGCGGGTTTCGACGTGACCGCCGGCTTCGCCTCCAATGGCTACGGAGACCATTCACCCGGCGGTTACAGCCTGATCGCCGCGTTGGTGACTGAGGTGGTGATGACCGCCTTCTTCCTCCTGATCATCCTGGGCGCCACCAGCAAGCGCGCGCCCGCAGGCTTCGCGCCGATAGCCATTGGTCTAGGACTGACGCTGATTCACTTGATCAGCATCCCGGTCACCAATACTTCCGTGAATCCGGCGCGCAGCACCGGTGTGGCTCTGTTCGCTGGGGATTGGGCCGTGAGCCAACTCTGGCTGTTCTGGCTGGCGCCGATTGCCGGCGCGATGCTCGGCGCGATGGCGCACCGCCTCATCACCTGCAAGGACGAGTAATTCCCTAAGGAATTACCAGACCCGTTACCGGGACGTGACCAAGGATCGGGCGGTGGCGCCGTATTCCTAGTGTCATGTTCGCCGGCATCCTCCTCGCCTCCGCTGCCTGGGCCGCCCAGCAGCCCGTTGCGGCTCAGCAGTGGCCCGAGCTCGATCGGGCCACCCACGTGCTGGTGCCCCAGTCGCACGGATTTGCTCTCGATCGGCGCTGGGATCCGATCGAGGTGGAAGGCGTGGACGCTTTTGTCGTCCTGCTTGAAGGCACGGCCACGACGACGCTGGACATTCGCGTCCGCAATCACTCGGGCACGCAAGCAGAGGCGGTGATTTTGCTGCCGGTGCCACAGGGCGCGGCCGTGCATTCCTTCTTGTTTGAGGGTCAGAGCGCGGAGCCCACCGCGCGTCTGCTGCCGCGCGAAGAAGCGCGCCGCCTCTACCGCGAGATCGTGCAGCGCACATTGGACCCGGCGTTGTTGGAGTTTGCCGGCGCCAATCTCGTGCAAACCAGCGTGTTTCCGGTGCCCGCGAACGGCACGCAGCGTCTGCGCCTGACCTACGAAAATCTGCAGGAGATCAACGGCACCCGCTACGACTATCTGCTTCCGCGCAGTGAAGCGCTGGACAGTCGGATTCCGTGGCGCGTGAGCGTGCGAGTCAGCGCGAAGTCGCCGATCGCCAGCATCTATTCGCCGACGCACGAGATCGTCAGCGAGCGCGTGGATGAGAAATCGTGGACCGTCAAAATTGCCGACGCGAGCGTCACCAATCCTGGCCCATTCCGCCTCAGTACCTTGCTGGATCGCGAGGGAGTTTCCGCCACGCTTTTCGCCTATCCCGATCCCGCGGCGGGCGGAGGCTACTTCCTGCTTATGGCTGGCACGCCGGTGCGGCTCGGCGATGCGCGCGCGCGCATTCAACGTGAAGTGATTCTGGTGCTCGATCGCAGCGGCTCGATGGCCGGCGAGAAAATGGATCAGGCGCGAGCCGCCGCACTGCAAGTGATCGAAGGACTCGCCGAGGGCGAAGCCTTTAACATCGTGGATTACTCGACCAACGTCGAGCGCTTCGCGGCAGCGCCAGTGGTGAAGAACCGGGAGACGGTGCTCGCCGCACGTGAGTATCTGAAAAACTTGCTCCCGAACGGTGGCACCAACATCCATGACGCATTGGTGGAAGCATTGCGCCAGGCTCCCGCGGGTAAAAACTTCCTGCCGATCGTGTTGTTCCTCACCGACGGACTACCCACCGTCGGCCGCAGCACCGAGAGCGCAATCAGCGCGGCCGTGGAGCAAGGAAATCCGCAGCAGCGCCGGATCTTCGCCTTCGGAGTGGGCGCGGACGTCAACGTGCCGCTGCTTGACCGCATTGCGGACCTGACTCGGGCCAGCACGGCGTACGTATTGCCTGGCGAGGATGTGGAGGTGAAGGTCGCGCAAGTGTTCGATCGCCTCTATGGGCCGGTGTTTTCTTCGCCCAGTCTCACGGTGGTTGCAGAAGATGGCGCACCGCGCACCGATCGCGTGCATGATCTCGCGCCGGCCTTGCTGCCTGATTTGTTTGAGGGTGAGCCGTTGATCGTACTCGGCAAGTATCGCGGGAACGGTCCGCTCAACCTGATGCTGACGGGGAAATTCCTCAGTGAAGAGAAAAGTTTCAACTTTCAGTTCCAATTGGATTCGGCGACGACGCGCAACGCATTCGTGCCGCGCCTCTGGGCCAGTCGCCGCATTGCCTATCTGGTGGATGAAATTCGGCGACTGCAAGCCGACTCCGCCTTCGGGAACGCCGGCGGCGGGATTGCCCAGGACCCGCGCTTCCGTGAGCTCGCCGACGAAATTTTGCGCCTCTCGACTGAGTTTGGCGTGCTCTCTGAATACACCAGTTTCCTCGCCACCGAAGGCACCGATCTGGGGCAATGGGCGGGTCTGGTCACGGCCTGTCGCGAGAATCTGGAAGGGCGTGCTTGGCGCACGCGCTCGGGTGAGGGCGCGGTCAACCAGGGCGTGAACTTCAATGAAACCAAACTCGCCGCGCAGGTGCAGTATCGCAACGGCTACCTCGACGAAAAACTCGCTCGCGTCGAAGTGGAGAACGTGCAGCAGATCCAGGATCGCTGCTTCTTCAAGAGCGCCGACGGCTGGGTGGACGGCCGCATCGTGCAGCAAGCGATGACACCCGCTGCACCCGATCGTGAAATTAATTTCGGCAGCGTCGAGCACTTTGAGTTGCTCGATGAACTCGTCGCTGAAGGCCGTGCGGGGCTGCTCTCGCTGCCCGGCGACATTTGGCTGATTCACCGCGGACAAAACTTACTCGTGCGCGCGCCGCAAGCGCTCGCCTTCACTCGCTAATCAACACGACGAATTCGAACCATGATTCTTGCCACACTCTTCTCACTACTTCCCATGACCCAAGAGGTCGTGCCGATCCGCGCCGTAACGAACCGTCCGGTCGTTGAGCTAGCCATCTGCCTGGACACCAGCGGTTCCATGGACGGCCTGATCGAGAATGCCAAGCAGAAAATTTGGGCGATCGTCAACGATCTGGCCCTGGCCACTCCCACACCGCAACTGCGCGTGGCACTGCTCACTTATGGCAATGATGGCCACGATGCGGAGAACGGGTGGGTGTTCGTGCACAGCGATCTCACCGAAGACCTCGATCTGATCTCGCGCGAACTCTTCGTGCTCACTACCAACGGGGGCACCGAATTGGTGGCGCGCGCGATCAAGACTTCCGTGGATGCCCTCTCCTGGACGAAGGGCGATCGCGGCTTGAAGTTGATCGTGGTGGCCGGCAACGAGTCGGCGGAGCAAGACTCGAACTACGCCTCCGGAGACATGGCCTCCGCCGCGATCGCACGAGGCATTCTCGTCAACACCATCTACTGCGGGAATCCGATGGACGATCTTGCGCAGGGCTGGAAGGCCGTGTCGCTCAAGGCTGACGGACAATTTGCGGTCATTGATCACAACAATGTCGCCCTGGCGATCGAGACACCGTTCGACGTCCGCCTAGGCGAGTTGTCCACGGCGATCAACGCCACTTACCTGCCCTACGGAAAGGAAGGCATCGTGGCCTGCGAGAATCAACGCAATCAAGACGCCAACGCCGCCGGCTGCAACACTTGGACCGCGGCAAGCCGCGCCGAGACCAAAGGCGGATTGCTCTACCTGAACGGACACTGGGATTTGGTGGACGCGTGTCGTGAAGTGAGCTTCGATCTCAGTAAAGTGAAGGAGGAGGAGCTGCCTGAAGCCATGCGGGCGATGAATCTCGAGGAGCGCAAGGCGCACATTGCGGCGATGGCCGCGAAGCGCGAACTGATCCAGAAGGACATCGCGGAGCTTGGCGCGCAGCGTCAGTCCTTCCTCGAGGTAGCCATCGCAAAACTCGCCGCTGAGGGCAAAGAATCGCTCGACCGCGTGGTGCGTGACGCAATTCGCGCCCAGGCCGTCACCAAAGGCTTCACCTTCCCGGTTCCGCAGCCCGTCCAAGTGCCTCAATCGGAGCTTCCTGCCGGAAACTAGAATCACAGATGGTGAGCAAGCCGACGATTTTGGTCGTGGAGGACGACGCCGCGGTGCGGCGCGGTCTGGCGGACGCGCTCGAATTCTCGGGCTTCCGCACTCTCACTTGCAGTGATGGTCTCGAGGCCGCGAAGACAATCGTCTCCGCGGCCTTCGACTTGGTGCTGCTCGACGTCATGCTGCCCGGCCGCGACGGCTTTGCCTTACTGGAGGATCTACGCCGCGAGAAGCCCATGACTCCCGTGATTTTGGTCACTGCGCGCGGATCAGAAGAAGATCGAGTGCGCGGATTGCGCCGCGGTGCCGACGACTACGTGGTGAAGCCTTTCTCCGCGCGTGAGTTGGTGGCGCGGGTCGAGGCGGTGTTGCGTCGTTCTGCCGAGCGTCCGCAATCGGTCGCACTGCTGCGCGCAGGAGCTCTGGAGGTGGATCTGGAGCGCCGCGAGGTGCGTGAACCTGGGGTGGATTCGCGCGCACTCACCGAACGTGAAGCTGAAATCCTAGTCTTTCTCGCCGAGCGCCGGGATCGTGCAGTCGCGCGCGAGGAAATCCTGCGCGGCATCTGGCACTTGGAGCCGCGTGGCCTGCACACGCGTACCGTGGATATGCACGTTGCGAGGTTGCGAGAAAAAATTACGCCCGTTGGCGGAGAATCACCGATCGCCACCGTGCGCGGCAAGGGCTACATGCTGGCGGCGCACGTGGAAGCCATCGGCCCGGCCGGAGGCGCCGTCTGATGCGCGCCGGGCGGGCGTGGTGGGTGGCCTATGCGCTCGGCGCGGCGTTGACTTTGGGCGCCATGGGGTGGGTGAGCGCACATCTCGTGGCCTTACAAGGACGCGAGCTCAACGCCGGACTCGAAGTGCAACGAGCGGATCGATTGCGGATTGCGCTTTGGCGCATGGATTCGTGGCTGACTCCGCTGCTCGCTCAAGAGGCTGCGCGTCCTTGGTTCGAATACCGTTCGTTTTACGAGCCTCCGGAGGGCCAGTACACAGCGATGCTTCAGGAGGTTCCGGAAGGCGCGTTGTTGGCGCGCTCTCCGCTCCTGAGCTTTCGCTCGGAGTTCTTGCCCTTGCACTTTCAAATCGAGTCGGATCAGAGCATGACTTCGCCGCAGGTGCCGGCAGGCAACTACCGCGATCTCGCTGAAGCCACGGCCTTGCCGGGAGAGCAAATCGACGCGAACGTCGCGCAGCTCGATGCAATCTTGGGATGCGTCACGGCCCTGCCGCAGTGGAGTGCGCAATTGGAATCGAGTTACCCCGCGAGCGGCGAGCTTCAGATCAACGATGAGAAGCTCGATTGGTCTCAGCGGCAAAGAGTGGTAGATCCGGTGAAGTTGAAAACGCAGGCCGAGACTCGCAATCAACTCGAGGGAGCTGCGGCTGATTCCGTCACGGTGGGTCCTCTCCAGGCGTTGTGGTTGCCTCGTCCAGACGCGCCGGGCGAGCACGTTTTGGTGTACTTGAGGGTGGTGCGCGGAGCTGGCGCAGATTTTCACCAGGGATTCTCCGTGAATTGGGAAGCATTGTGCAGTGCAATGCTCACTGAGGTGGTAGACTTATTGCCTGGAGCATCGCTCGAGCCGGTGCTGAACTCCGCGCGTGAGGAAGATTTTGGCATGCGCCTTGCTGCGGCTCCTGCGCGCGTTGTGCCGCCTCCGCCAGAGGCCGCGCCCTCGGCATGGCGTGCCGCGGCACCCGTTCTCGCCACGACGTGGCTTGTCATGTTCGCCGCACTTGGCGTCGGCGCATTGGCGCTGCGCGCGAGCGTGCGCTGGGGTGAGAAGCGGCAGCGCTTTGCCTCGGCAGTGACGCACGAGTTGCGCACGCCGCTGACCACTTTTCGCATGTACTCGGAGATGCTCGCGCACGGCATGGTGAAGGATGAGGAAAAGCGTCAGGAGTACTTGCACACTCTGGAGCGCGAAGCTGCACGACTCTCGCGGGTGGTCGAGAACGTGCTCGGATATGCGCGCGTTGAGGATGGACGCGCCACCTTGCGCCGCGAGCGCAAGAGTGTGAGTGAATTACTCGCAAGAATCGCACCCCAAGCTGCGGAGCGTTGCCGCGACGCCGGCATGGAGTGGATCGTGGAAGACGGCGGACTTGGCTCGACTGCCTGCGACACCGATGCCGATGCCGTCAGCCTGATCCTTTTTAATTTGGTGGACAACGCCTGCAAGTATGCGAAGGGCGCAAAGGATCTGCGCGTACTGCTGCGCGTCTCCCGTGGACGAGGCCTGCGCTTGGCCGTGGAGGATTTCGGTCCAGGCCTGTCTTCCACCCAGCGCGAAAGCGTCTTCCGTCCATTCGACCGCGCTGGACGCTCTTCGGACGACCCCTCGCCCGGCATCGGCCTCGGTTTGGCGCTCGCGCGCAGCCTCGCACGTGATCTCGGCGGCGATCTAAGCCTGGAGCGTAAGGCAGGACCCGGCGCCTGCTTCGTGCTTGAGATACGGAGTCGCACTCCATAGCGGCATTTATTGACCCAGAGGTGTGCGGCACCATCTTGGCACTTTTCGACAACATGGTGTGCGACTCCGTATTCTTGAGGGATGAGTCGAGAGGATGCCTGGACGCAACTTTGCGCCTGGACTGAGACCGAGAGTCTGCGGCGGCATGCGCGGGCGGTCGAAATCGTGATGCGGGCGGCGGCTGAACACTATGGACCAGGGCCGGAAGCAGGGGAGCGCTGGGGCATCGCGGGCATGCTGCACGATGCGGATTACGAGAAGTGGCCGAAGGAACATCCGGCGCGCATCGTGAAGTGGCTGGAAGAGCGCGGCGACGCCGATTTGGCCTACGCGATCAGCGCGCACTACACCCAGTGGGGAAAGGAATACAAGACGGCGCTCGACAAGGCGCTGTTGGCTTGCGACGAGCTCACAGGGTTCATCATGGCCTGCGCTTACTTGCGGCCCGAGGGGATCACCACCTTGGAACCCAAGTCGGTGCGCAAGAAGTTGAATGACAAGGCCTTCGCCGCCGGCGTCGACCGCTTCGAGGTCAGCGAGGGCGCGCGACTACTTGGCGTGGAGCTGGATGAGCACGTCGCATTCTTGATTGGCGCACTACGGCCGCACGCGGAGGAACTCGGCTTGCTCGGCCGCGGCGCTTCCGCAACCTCCTGAACATGGCCTACGATGAGAACCTCGCGGAGCGGGTGCGCACGGCGCTGAAAGGCGCGCATGGCTGGAGCGAGAAGAAAATGTTCGGCGGGCTGTGCTTTCTGCACCGCGGGCACATGGCCTGTGGGTTGGTCGGCGAAGTACTGATGGTGCGTGTCGGTCCCGAGGACTACGCGGCAGCACTGAAGCGTCCTCACGCACGCGCAATGGATTTCACGGGCAAGCCGCTCAAGGGTATGGTCTACGTGGATCCGCCCGGCATCAAAACCGCCGCCTCTTTGAAGGCGTGGATCGAGCGCAGCCGCGCATTCACTGCCTCCTTGCCCCCGAAGAAAGGATGAATCAAAACCGCAACCCGAAGGTGGACGCCTACATCGAGAAGTCGGCCGCATTCGCGCGCCCGATCTTGGAGAATTTGCGCGAGGCATTCCATGCCGGTTGTCCCGGGCTCGCAGAGACCATCAAGTGGGGGGTGCCCTCCTTCGAATATCAAGGCATCCTCGGCGGCATGGCCGCGTTCAAGAAGCACGTCGGCTTCGGACTCTGGAAGTCGCGCCTCATGCCGGAGTTCGAGAAGACCTTCGGTCGCCCAGGACGCGCGAGTGCAATGGGTGCACAGTTCGAGTCGGTGCAGGAACTGCCGGCGAAGAAAGTCCTAGTCGCATTCGTGAAGGAGGCGAGACGTCTGAACGAAGCCGGCGTCAAGGAACCCAAACGCGCAGCGGCGCAGCCTCGGCCGCCCATCCGCGTGCCGGCCGATCTCAAGGCTGCGCTGTCGAAGCACGCCACTGCCCGCGCCACCTTCGCGGCATTCCCTCCGAGCCAGAAGCGCGAGTACTTGGAATGGATCACTGAGGCCAAGCGCCCCGTGACCCGGGCCAAGCGCATCGCCACTACTCTGGGGTGGCTGGCCGCCGGCAAGCACCGAAACTGGAAGTACGCTCGCGCGAGCAAGCGCTAAGGCGCGCTCTACGCTACCGCCCTCGCAGATTCGGGCGAGGGCGAGGCCGTATTCGGGGGGCGCTTCAATCCCGTCCTGTTGTGGCGCATCCGTCCCGGCTTGATGGCCGAAGCCTAACTCGGCATGCGCGCCGGTCCGGCCACCGAAGCCGGCGGCGAAGAAGGCGAGGGCGGCGGGAGCGACCTGCGCCTGGATGTCGCCAATCTCGAGTCGGAAGCCTGCGAGTGGGCGGCGATTCAGGTTGGCCGCATTCGTTCCCCATTCGGAATCTACAGCCTGCAGTTCGAGCCGGCATTTCTCGAGCCCTTTTCATACGCGGCCGCTGAGCGCCGGCGAAGGCGGACTCGAGCCCGAGACCTTGGTGGGCGCGGCGATGCGCGGGGGCGCCGAAGGTCCGGGTGAGCTGGCCTTCCACTAGGACGTGTCCGTCGGCAACACGCCGGATCTCGAATCGGGCCGCTCACGGCCCGCAGGTTCCGGTCTCGTGCACTGGGATGAACTCGGTCCGGAACCCAAAGCGGCGACCTGCACGGACGCCTTGCCGGTGAATTCGCCTCCTCTAACGTTCATGACGCCACCTATCTTTCGGACACTCCCGACGCCTTCACCTTCGACCATCAACGCGACGGGGGCTGGATCTTCACCGGATGGAGCCTGCCTGATGGCCCGCTCGACGAAGGCAAAGTGCGGCGTTGAAGCGTGGGCGTGGATTGGTGGCTTCAGCGTGAAGCCGTGCTTAAGCTTGCGATCTCGCTCACGGACCGCGAGGACGAAGAATCCGTGACTGGTTTCGGGATCGAGTTCGCCGTCGGTCTCTAGTCCTCGACTCGCTCGCGCAGCAGCCAATTCTCGTCGAACACCAACCGCAGTCGATCGGGGTCGCGTGCCATGCGGTCATAGTTCAAAGAGGCTGAAGCCCAATCGCTCAAGGGGAGCCCCACGAAGAATCCCCAGCCATGCACGTGCTCCCACCGCCAGGTGAGCACGCGCCCGCCGCCGCTCTCCTCTTCTTCGACACTGTTCGGTGCCCCGAGGATCTGCAGACACTCCTCAAGGCTCGACTTGCCCGGCGCCAGCACGCGCGACGCTCGCAAGTCCGGCATTTCTCCCGCCGCGACGTGCTGAAAACTCACGCCAGCACAGGAGGCAAGCAGACACGCTCCGAACGCGCCGGCGAGGGCGCGGCGCATGTGCGGCATCAGGACCACGGCGGAATCGCGTAGCCGGCGTCGGCGGCCTCGAAACTCGCCGCCGCGTGCGTCAACTTGCCTTGCGCGTCGAAGAACACCCAGACGCGATCACTTTGGGTTTCGTTGCCGCGTAACGCGATCACGAGCAGCCAGAGCACGGCGTCCTTGGCGACGGCGTGCTCGTAGAGCCAAGCGCTGCCGCTGCCGATCTCGACCACCTGCGTCGGGGCGCCAAGCAGGTCGGCCACCTCTTGCGCGGTGCTGTGCCCAGGCTTCAGCTGCGCGACCTGCTCCGGCGCGAAAGGATGGTGGATCGACGATTCGCCGATGTAGCAGGCCGGCGCGAGCAACAGCGCGGCGAGGAACGGGAGCGGAAGCAGGCGTCGCATGGCCGAGCCAGCATAGCCCCCGCGCGCGCAGCGTAGAATCACGGCGGAATGAGCGCTTCCGACGCCGAGCGGCCCCTCGATTTCATTCGCCAGATCGTTGCCGACGACTTGGCGAGTGGGAAGCACAGTGAGGTCGTCACCCGCTTCCCGCCGGAGCCCAACGGTTACCTGCACATCGGCCACGCGAAGGCGATCTGCCTCAACTTCGGGCTGCCTCAGGAGTTTCGCGGGCGCTGCCATCTGCGCTTCGACGACACCAATCCGGCGAAGGAAGAGCAGGAGTACATCGACGCGATCCAAGCCGACGTCCGTTGGCTCGGTTTCGACTGGGGCGCGCATCTCCACTTCGCTTCGGACTATTTCGAGCAGCTCTATCTCTGGGCCGAGCATCTGATCCAAAGCGGCAAGGCCTTCGTGGACGAACAAAGCGCGGAGCAGATCCGCGATTCACGCGGCAGCACCTTCCAGCCGGGCGTGCCTAGCCCCTGGCGCGAGCGTCCCGCCGCAGAGAGTCTGGATCGATTCCGTCGCATGCGCGCCGGCGAATTCCAAGACGGCGCGATGGTGTTGCGCGCGAAGCTGGACATGGCTTCGCCCAATCTCAATCTGCGGGATCCGGTGCTCTACCGCATTCTGCACGAGTCGCATCCGCGCACCGGCTCGACTTGGTGCATCTACCCGATGTACGACTACGCGCACGGGCAGTCGGACGCGATCGAAGGCATCACCCATTCGCTGTGCTCGATGGAGTTTGAGAACCACCGGCCGCTCTATGAGTGGTTCTTGGAGAACCTTCCGGTGCCGCACAAGCCGCGTCAGATCGAGTTCTCTCGATTGAACGTGACGCACACGGTGATGAGCAAGCGCAAATTGCTCCGCCTCGTCCAAGAGCGCCACGTGAGTGGTTGGGACGACCCGCGCATGCCCACGCTGCGCGGTTTGCGGCGGCGCGGCATCACGGCGAACGCGGTGCGCGCCTTCATTCGCGAGGTGGGCATCACCAAGAGCGAGGGCATGGTGGACCTTGCGCTGCTCGAGCATCATCAGCGCCAGGAATTGGAGCACGACGCGCCGCGGCGCATGGCGGTGCTGGACCCGCTGAAACTGGTCATCACGGATTGGCCCGCCGGCAAAGTGGAAGCGATTGAAGTGCAGAATCACGGCCAGCGTCCGGAAATGGGCGCGCGCACGCTGATGCTCAACGGCACGGTGTGGATCGACCGCGACGACTACCTCGACGATCCGCCGAAAGACTTCTTCCGGCTCGGACCCGGCCGCGAAGTGCGTCTGCGTCAGGCCTACAACGTGCTCTGTCATGAAGTCGTGCGCGACGCCAGCGGACGAGCGATCGAGTTGCGCTGCACGCACGATCCCGCTTCGCGCACCGGCGGCGGGCGCAAGGTGAAGGGCTTCCTGCACTGGGTGCCGGGCGATTCCGGCGAAGCCAAGGTGCGGCTCTACCAGCCGCTCTTCCCCGCGGCAGATCCGGAAGCCGGCGGCGATTTTCTCACGGGAATCGACCCGCAATCCTGCACGGAATCTCAGGCGCGCATCGAAGTGGACCTTGCCTCTGCACCTGCGGAGGCGCGCTTTCAGTTTGAGCGCCTTGGCTACTTCTTCGTGGACCCCGTGGATTCGCGTCCTGGGCGGCCGGTTTTCCATCGAATCGTGGCCCTGAAGGACTCGCGGGCCAAGGCCAAGCACTAGGAGGCTTCCGGCTTCGTCGAATATCTTGGACGAAGTCGCTTTTCTGGGGGATACTTGCAGGGATGCTTCCTCCCCGCATCCTTGCGCTCGGAGTGTGCGCGGTCTCGCTGGCCGCCACTTTCGCACTCACCGTGCCGAACGAGGTGCAGATGCCCGGCACCCAGCCGCATGAGGTGGCGGACATCCAGAACGCGAGCTCCTGCGTCGGCTGCCATAGTTTCATGGATCCGGCCACAGAGCCGTACCTGACCTGGCAGGGCTCCATGATGGCGCACGCGGGCCGTGATCCGCTGTTTTGGGCCGCGCTCGCGGTGGCAGAACAGGACTACGACGGCGTCGGCGATCTGTGCTTGCGCTGCCACGCTCCGGGAGGCTGGGAGGCTGGCCGTTCGACCCCGACGGACGGGAGTGCATTGACCGCCCTCGACTCGGAAGGCGTGGAGTGCATGGTCTGTCACCGCCTCGTGAATCCGGACACCAGCGAATGGGACGGCGTGCAGAATCCGCCGTTCGTGGCGAACTCGGGCGGGCCGTACCCGGAAGGCTTCTACGGCAGCGGAATGATGGTGCTGGCCGACGGCGACACGCGCTTCGGGCCGTACAACAACCCTGCAGCACCGCACCCCTGGAAGCAGAGCAAGTTTCACCGGAGTTCGGCGTTGTGTGGCACTTGTCACGACGTCTCGAACCCCGTGGTCGGCGACCTCGCGCCCAACAACGGGTCATTGGATCCGCTGGCGCCGGGCTCCTTCAGCGGTGTCCCGGGAAGCCCTTTGGGCACGCAGGCGGCATTCAAAAATCCTCCCTATTCCTACGGGGTGGTCGAGCGCACCTTCTCGGAGCACGTGTCGAGTTCCTTGGCTGCAACGCTCGTCAGCGACTACCCGCTCCTGCCCACGGAGTTGCAAGGCGGCGTGATTCTCAAGGTCGCCACTGCCGCGCAAGCCGCAGGTCAGGGTGGCGATTACGCCGACGGCACGGAACGCGTGTTCTCCTGCCAATCTTGCCACATGAGTCCGGTGGTGGCTCCCGGCTGCAATCTGCTGGGTTCACCGGTGCGCACGGACATGCCGGTGCACGATCTCACGGGCGGCAACACCTTCGCGTTCGACGCAATCAAATGGCTGGACGATCGCGGGCTGCTGCAGCTTGGCGGCGGTCTTACGGTCACCGAACGCGCGGCCATGGATGCCGCTGAGATCCGGGCACGCACGATGTTGGCGGGCGCCGCTCTCTTGGAGATTGATAAGCCCAACCGTCTGCTCAAGGTTTACAACCGCACCGGCCACAAACTCTTCACTGGATATCCGGAAGGGCGGCGCATGTGGCTGAACGTGCGCTGGCTCGACGCGCAGAACGGTTTGCTCCGCGAGGACGGCGCCTACGGCAACTTGCCGGTGAACGTCGCCGGACGCTCAATGACCGTGCGCACGATTCTCGATCTGCAAGATCCGAACTTGCGCATCTGGCAGGCCGTGCCGGGCATCACCCAAGATTGGGCAGCCGAACTTCTGGGTCTAGGCAATGATCCGTCCACTCCGCTCGAGTTCAACCGGATCAACGGCCAGCCGATCGCAACTCTGGGACAGTTGGCCAACGCGCCTCCGGGAAGCGTGCACGCTTCGTTCCACTTTGCGCTCAACAACACGGTGATCACGGACAACCGGATTCCGCCGTGGGGTTTGCGTTACGACGACGCGCGCGTGCGCAACTGCTTGCCGCTGCCCGAGACCCTCTACGGCAATCCCGGAGCTGGCGGCGTGTACCAACACTGGGATGAAGTGCCGCTTTCGCCGCCCTTGGGCACCAAGCGCGTAGAGTTCCGCCTGCTCTACCAGACCACTTCTTGGGAGTACGTGATGTCGTTGCTGCTCGGCAACGATCGCAGTAACCCGCAACTTGCGGAAACCGGACGCCGGCTCGCGCGCGCCTGGTTCGCCACCGGCATGAACGAACCCGAGTTGATGGCGGAACTCGTGGTGGTCATTCCCTAAGCGGGAACGCTAGCGCGCGGCGGTTTCATAACTCAGCAGACGCCGTTGCAGCGCTTCCGCGACGGAGGCCTTGTCGCCTGCTGCTCGCACGGCCGCGCGCTGGATTTCCAAGGCGCGCGCGCGATCTTCCATTCCCCAGTGGACCGCGGCGAGCGTGTCCAAGATCCACGGCTCCTGCCATTGGGTGTACTGGGCCGCGCTGGTGGCCGCGTAGAGCGCAAGCGCGAAGTCGCGGTGTTCCAGCACGGCGTCCGGATTGGCGATGCTCCAGGCGAGCGCGTTGAGTGTGCGCGAGTCGCGCGCTTCTCGGGCGGCGTCCACCAGCCGAATCCCTTGCTCGTGAGCTTCTTTGTCTTGTCCCGCGCCCACCAAGAGGTGATAGCGGGCTTCCGCGAGGTCTTGAGCCCGCTCCGGACAGCGCGCGACGAAGGCGTCGAGATCTTCCAGGGTGCTCTCGGACGCCTCCTCACCCAACATGGGCGCGGATAGACGCGCGACCCTCCGGAACTCTTGGTAGAGGGCCTCCGTTTCCGCAATGCCGGTTGCGTAGTTCCAGGTGCCGGCGAGAACACGGGCCACGGGCACGTCGAGCAGTAGCGGGTGGCCAAACCACGCGACCTTGCCGGATGCGTCCACCACGACCGCAAATGGGAAGGAAAAATTTCCGGTGGCGCGCACGAAGGCAGTGAAGGCTGCGGCCTCGGAATCCCAAGCCACAGAGTAAAGCGGGGCTTCGTCAAGCTCCTTGAGCTCCGCGACGGCGTCTTCACGTTTCGTGCCTTGGGCATCCGGCTGCGTGATCGCGATGGCTGCGAGCGCCGACTACGTGCTCCTGCCGTACCTCGACTCGTC
>CAZCXL010000012.1:0-11902 GCA_964502625.1 uncultured Planctomycetales bacterium
CAGCGTGAGAACGATCAGTCCAACCATGCGACTTCCTCAGCCGCGCCGGCGAGTTCGCCCATCCGGAACGCGGGCTCGCCGCCTTTGCGCAGCTCGGCGATCATGTCGTCAGCGGCGGCGGCTTCCACGACCAGGATCATGCCGACGCCCATGTTGAACGCGCGCCAGGCTTCGTCACGTTCAACTCCCCCCGCGCGCACCAGTTGCGTGAAAAGATTCTGCGGCGGCACTGCGGTGCGCGAGACGCGCGCGCCGATTCCACGAAGTACGCGCGGCAAATTGCCAGGCACGCCACTTCCCGTGATGTGCGCCATCGCGTGCAGTTCCTTGCGCTTGAGCCACGGATCAAGCACCGGCAAGTAGCAACGATGGTTGGCAAGGAGCACCGCGGCCGCGTCGCGTCCCTGCAAATCACCGGGGAAGGGATCCGTCCAGGCAATCCCCATGCGCTCCTCGACGATGCGCCGCGCGAGCGAGTAGCCGTTCGTGTGCAGTCCGTCCGAAGGCAGACCGATCAAGGCATCGCCTTCGCGCACGCGCGATCCGTCCAGCAAATGCTCACGCTCGACCACTCCCACCAAAGTGCCGACCAAATCGAAGTCGTCTCCGCCGTACACGCCCGGCATCTCTGCGGTCTCACCGCCGAGCAGCACGGTGCCGTGGTCGCGGCAACCGGCGGCCACTCCGCTGATCAGCGCGGCGACGCGCTCGGGATGAAGTTTGCCAACACCCACGTAATCCAGAAAGAACAGCGGCCGTGCGCCCTGCACCAAGGCATCATTGATGCAGTGCTGCACCAAACACCGGCCCACGCTGTCGAAGCGCCGCACCGCGGCGGCGACACGCGTCTTCGTCCCGACGCCGTCGGTCGTGCCCACCAGAATCGGATCCTTGCCGAGTCCGTCCCCGCGGAACAAGCCGCCGAAGGAGCCGACGTCGGCCAGGACGCGGTCGTTGAAGGTGGAGCGAATCGCGGCGCGCGCCTGCTCCAGCGCCTCGTCAGCAGCATCAATGTCCACGCCTGCATCGCGGTAGCGCAGGCCTCCGGTCCGGGTCGGGGTGCTCACCCCCGAATTCTAGGCCCCCGACGCGTATGATTTGCGCCATGGACGCGAATCGCCGGCTCGTCCTCCTCGGCGCAACCGGCACCGTCGGAGTCCAGACCCTGGGATTGCTCGCACGGAGCAGGCCGGGGCGCCCCCGCCTGGTCGCGCTTTCGGCGCATCGCGCGGGCCCGGCGCTCGCGCGCCTCACGGCCGAGCACCCTGGCGCCCGGAGCTTCCTGACCTCCGATCCCACGCAACGGGCGGCGCTGCTGGAGTTCCTCGCGCAAGGTGGCTACGAGGTCTGCCTCAACGCCGTCGTGGGCGCAGCCGGCCTGCGCTACAGCGCCGCAGCGCTTGCTGCTGGTCGCAGCTTGGCGCTCGCGAACAAGGAGTCCCTGGTCTGCGCCGGTCAGCTCCTTGCCGCGCTTGCCCATCGTCATGGAGGCGCCATTGTGCCCGTGGATTCTGAACACGCGGCCCTGCATCAGTGCCTGGAGGGCCGAGATCCGGCCTCGATCCGGCGCCTGTTTTTAACGGCGAGCGGCGGCGCGCTCCGCGATCTCCCGACCGCTGCGCTGGCAACGGCAACTCCTGCACAGGCGCTTGCCCACCCGAACTGGGACATGGGACCGCGCATCACCGTGGATTCGGCGACGATGATGAACAAAGCCTTCGAGATTCTCGAGGCGGTCACCTTGTTCGGCGTCGCTCCGGAGAAAGTGCAGGTTCTCATTCATCGCGAATCCATCGTGCACGGCATGGTCGAATTCGAAGACGGCAGCGTGCTCGCCCAGATGGGACCGCCCGACATGGCCTTCCCGATTCACCGCGCGCTCCATTGGCCGCAATCCGCGCCTGCTCCGCTCCAAGGATTCTCGCCGCAGTTGTGGCGCGCCCTGCACTTCGAGGAACCCGACCGAGCGCGCTGGCCAGCGCTGGCGCTCGGCTATGAAGCCGCGCGGCGCGGAGGCTGCGCGGGCGCGACCTTGAACGCCGCAGACGAAGTCGCGGTTGAAGCGTTTCTCGCCGGACGCATTCCGTTTCCGAGAATCGTGACTCTCTGTGGCGAAGCCCTGGCCGCTGCGCCCGACCGCCCGCTCCGTGAACTCGCGGACGCCGAAGCCGCGGACGCTTGGGCGCGCCAGTTCGTTGCGGAACGCCTCACCCCTGTGAGGACTTCTTGATGGCCTTACTCGCAACCTTGCTGGGCATCGGTCTCGTGCTCTTCGTGCACGAATTGGGACACTTCCTCGCCGCCCGCCGCGCCGGAGTGACCGTCGAGGTCTTCTCCCTCGGCTTCGGTCCTCGCATCGCTGGATTCAAACGCGGCGACACGGATTATCGGCTGAGTCTGCTGCCTCTGGGCGGTTACGTCCTGGTGGCGGGTGAGAATCTGGAGGGAGCCCCGCGCCGCGGCGAGTTGATGGCGGCGAGCAAGAGCGGGCGCCTGCTGTTCTTCGCAGGCGGCATTCTGATGAACTTCTTCTTCGCGCTCGTGCTGTTGCCGCTGCTCTTCGGCATCGGCGTGCCCTTCGAAGCGCCCGTCATCGGCAGCGTGGAGCCGGGCGGCGCCGCCTGGTTAGCCGACCTGCGCGCGGAAGACCGTATTTCGGAGCTGGATGGGCGTTCCGTGCACGGATTCCGGCACATTGCCACGGCCACTGCGCTCTCGGCGCGTGATGAAGAAATTTGGGTCCGCGGTGAGCGCGCTGGGAAACCCTTCGCCATCCAGGTTCTGCCGCAACGCAATGTCGCGATGGGAATGCCGACCCTGGGTGTTGGTCCCGCCTACGAAGTTGCGTTGATTCCCGGCGGCACTGCGATCGGCGCAGGAGTCCTGGATACGGATCGCATTCTGCGCATCAATGGAATTCCGGTGTCGGACACGCGCGCCGCACAGGCCGCCCTGGAAGACGTGGCGTTGAGTGATGCGCCTCTGACGCTCAGCATCGAGCGAGACGGAAGTTTGCAGGATTTGCAGATTCCCGCCGCAGCCGCCGAGGTTGGTGGTCCGGCCCAACTCGGCGTCTCGGAACGACAAGACACGGTGCTGGCCGTCCGTGGCGCCTTGGCGACGCATCTGCATCCCGGCGACCGGCTGCTGCGCGCCGGCGTGGTGCCGGTCCAGCGTCTCTCCGATCTGCTGCGCGCCGCCTGGCTCGCGGGAAACTTGCCCGAGCTCACTCTTGAGCGCGACGGGGCAATTCTCGTGCTCCCCGCGCGCATGGACCTGGCGCCGGTGGACCTGGCGAGTTACCTGCAGCTAGGTGCCGGCCCCACCATGCGCTTGGCGGTGCGCCACGGCAGCCCCGCGTACTTGGCCGGGCTTCGCGATGGCGACTCCGTTCTGCACGTGGATCAAGTCGCGATTCACAACTTCGGTGACTTGCGCACGGCCATCGCCGAGCGCGTGGCCCTCGCGGGTGCCGATGCGCCGCCGCCGGAACTCGTGCTCCGCGTCCTACGCGAGGACGCGAACGAGCCCGTGGAGATACGCGTCACTCCGGCGCCGATCGCGCTGTATGGCCATGGTCTCGGACTCCGGGCGCGCTCCGAAATCGTGCGCAGCACCAATCCCTTGCTGGCCTTGCGCATCGGCCTGCGCGAAGCCTGGCAAACCGCAGCCGAGGTCACGCTGACTCTGCGGCGCATGATCGCCGGCGACATCGCGGTCACCAATCTTGGTGGCATCATCAGCATCGGACAGGTCACGCACAGTTTCGCTTCGCAAGGCCTGGCGCCGCTGCTGCTGTTTCTCTGCGTGATCTCGATCAACCTCGCCATTCTAAACCTGTTGCCGCTGCCGGGCCTGGACGGCGGCCACATGCTGCTCTTGTTCATCGAAACCCTGCGCCGCAAACCGGTGAGCGTGCGCGCGCGCAACGCTTTCAATCTCTTCGGCTTCGTTCTGGTGATCAGCCTCCTGCTCTTCGTGACTACGCTCGATTTGCGCCGTCTCTTCGGATGAGAATCGAGCCCTGGCTGCGACTGACGCGGTGCGCGCTAGCACCGACCATGGTTTGGGATTGGGTCGCGGGCGCGCTGCTCGCCGGCGTGGCATGGCAAGCAGAGTTGCTGATTCCGCTCGCTCTCATGGTGATGATTCACCAGGGCGGCATGATCGCCAACGATCTCGCCGACCTCCGCGAAGACCGGGCCGTAGGCCGTCGTCGCCCGCTGGCCGACGGCAGTCTTCCCACCGCGGCGGCGTGGATGGCCTTGCTGATCCTGCACGGTGGAGCGCTGGCGCTCGCAGCCTGGGCAGTTCCGGCGGCACTTGAAATTACTGCCGGCTTGATCGCCGTCGCTCTGCTCTACGACTTCGGTGGCCGGGGACTGCGCACGCTGATGGGACCTGCGCTCTTGGCGGTCGCGCGCGCAGGCAGTCTGCTCTTCGTCGGCATCGTCCACGGAGGAGCGAGCATGGCTCTGGAACGAGTGGGACTCGCTGCGGCGGCTTCCTACGCCCTCTATTTTCTCTTTCTCTCCCGTTTCGCGAGTCGAGAGGAGTCCGGCGTGGACAGCCGCAATGGAATCTCTCTGCTGGTGATGGCCGCACTGGTGCCCGCAGTGCTCCTCTTTCAAAAACCTTTCCCCATACTCGCTGGATTGATCTGGCCGGCGCTCGCGCTCTGGATGCTGCTCCCTGCCTGGAGATTGCGCGCGCAACGCACTTGGTCGCCCGCGCAGGTACAGGCCTTGGTGCGGCGCGGTTTGGGATTGGCGCCCACAGTTCCTGCGCTCGCGTTGCTCGCGCACCCTGCTGCGCTGAATCCAGCCTGGGCGATCGGCGGGGTGGTTACCGTCGTCTTGGTGAGGACCTTGGCCCGGCGCTTTCCGCCAGAGTGACCCGACTAGAACCAGCGCCGTAGGAGGGAGTCGAGATAGGCGCGGACATCGCTGCGAGTTTCCACGCTCCGAATCTCCTGCAAGATCCCGGCGGCTTCGAAACCGAAGATCAGGGGCAGGGCATCAAGCAATGTGCGCCGCGCGGCATCCGGCGCTTGAGGATCCTTCAGTGCAAAGAGCAGAGCCGCGCGCGCCTCGACGACTTCCAGCCGACGGCCGAGTCCACCCAGAAGATCGGCCGCACGCTCGGCTCCTGGTTCGGCCTGATACCACTGGATCAGAGGTTGCACGCAACCGTCGAAGTTGGCAATGAGCGCGGCGGTAAGGCGTCGCACCTCCAAGTCTTCATGCGCATCGTTCAGCACGCGCGCCATCAGCGCGGGCGCCTCAGCTGCCTGAATCTTGGTGAGCGCACGCAGGATGTCCATGCGGTGGGTGCCTTGGGCGCGCTCCCAACACCCCACTAAGATTCCCGGCAAACGCGGATCCCGAAACTCGGGTTTGGTGAGCAACAGGAGGGCATCCGTGGAGCCGGCGCGCAAGGGGAACTCGCGCACCAACTGGAGATACGGATCCAGGCGTTGCCGTTGTCCCCGCGCGAGCAGTCCGGCCAACGCGGCATTGCGGAGTTCTTCATCCGGAGAGGCGAGCCACACATCGAGCCAGTCCGCGCCCACTTGGGCTTCGACTGCAGCAGGAAGTCCGAGCAACTTCGCCACGGCATGCTGCATCGCCAAGTCTTCCTCTCCGGCCACGCTGAGCACGGCTTCCCAATCGCGCAACTCGGCGAGAGCCGTCAGCGCGAGCGAACGAGTTTTAGCTGAAGGGTAGAGCTCTGCGTTCAGATATTCGCGCAGCGTCGGACCCACAGTGCGGTCCCCCATCTCGATGCGCGCCGTGAGAGATTGCACGCGCAAGGGCGGCGGCAAGATCGGATCGAGGCGCACGAGTGCGGGCCGCGACTCCTGGCCTTCGATCAGCATCAGCGCATTCCAAGAATCGCCGTTGTCGTTGCCGAGTTCACCCAGTCCGGATTCACTGATCCAAACGCGCGCGCGGTTTTCGAGAAACTCCACGGCCTCGCTTCCACCGATGCGCCCGACCGCGATCAGCATCGCGCGACGCGGCCCAATCTCCATCTCGCGTGGGATGGCTTCCCGCAGCGCCGGGAGCGCGTCGGCGGCGCGCAAACTCGCCACGGCTTCCGCGGCTGCGGAACGCGCCACCGGCGTGGGATGGTGACGGATGACGTCGGCCAGAGCGAGGCCTTGACTCGCATCGCCACTGGCGCCGAGCGCGGCTAGCAGATTGACCAAGAGGCCAAAGTTGGACGGCAACAAGGCGGCCTCGTGGATTTCGGCCGCCAACAGCGGTCCGATGGCCGCGCCTTCCTCGCGCAACTGCGCAAGCGCAAAGCGCTGCCCTTCCCGGGAGCCTGAGCGCAAATGAGCGATCCAGCGACCGACCCAGTCATCGTTCTCAGGCGGCAGCCAGGCTCCACGATCTGAGTCCGCAATCACGAATACGCCGGATTCCGGACCTTGGAGCGGTGTCGGAGTCGGGTCCTTCGCGCAAGCCGTCAGCAGCAAGGCGCTGAGCACCAGCGATCGGGCGTAGAATGTCGGGTTCATGGGAGCGGAAGAATCGGCTGCACGCACGAAGGGATTCGCCCTGGGTCCGCACCGTTTCCGGCACGGGCTCGCGCTAGCACCGATGGCGGGCAACACCAATCTCGCCTATCGCAGGCTGTGTCGCCGTTTCGGAGCCGAATTGACCACCACCGAGATGGTGTCCTCACGCGCGTTGCACTATAACGACGAGAAGTCGCTCGGTTATCTGGATCGTGGTGAGGACGAGCGGCCGGTGGCCGCGCAGATTTTCGGCAGCGAGCCGGAAATCCTTGCCAGCGCGGCGCGCAAGATTGCCGATCGCGGCTTCGACGTGTTGGACCTCAACGTGGGCTGCCCGGTTCCGAAGATCACCGGATGCGGCGGCGGAAGCGCCCTGCTGCGCGAACCGGAGTTGGCGGCCGCCTGCGTCTCGGCCATGTGCGCGGTGGTGAACATTCCGGTCACGGTGAAGATCCGCGCTGGCTGGGACGACAACAACAAGAACGCGGCCGAATTCGCGGCGCGCGTAGTGGAAGCCGGAGCTCAAGCCATCACTGTGCACGGACGCACGCGAGAGCAGCGCTACACCGGCCGCGCGGATCTGGAGCTCATTCGCCGCGTCGCGGCTGCCGTTACGGTGCCGGTGCTCGGCAACGGCGACGTCTCGGACGTGGCCAGTGCGCAACGCATGGCCGCGACAGGGGTTGCTGGCATCGCGATCGGGCGCGGCGCGCTCGGACGCCCGTGGATCTTTGCGCAGATCACGGCCGCCTTCGAAGGCCGCCCGATCCCCCCCGATCCCTCGGCGGCCGAGCGCGCTGCCTTACTGCTGGAACTCGGCCACGGCGTTTGCGGACTCTACGGCGAAGCACGCGGCATGCGCGTCATGCGCCGGCTCGCCGCGGATTTTTTTCACGGCATGCCCGGCGCGCCGCTCTTGCGGGATGCCTGCAATGCACTCACCACGCTCAGCGAGTTGCACTCTCTTGCCGACCGAATCGCTCGTCCGGCAGATAGCGGTCCAGGTTCGCAAGGTCCGGACGGCTCCCGTCCCAGTTGAATCCACGCACGGTGTTGAGGCGCACCACGGACTTGGCAAAATCCATGCGGGCCTGGGCCTCGGCGCTTTCGGCAGCCGCGAGGTCGGTCTGGAACTGCAGCACTTGGAAATTGGTGCTCGCGCCCTCCCGCAAGCGGCGCTGTTCGGCTTCGAGTTGACGGCCCGCCACTTCACGCGCGGTCTGGGTCACCTCGACGCGCTCCGCCTGGTAGGCGGCGTTGCGCACGGCTTCACGCACCTCATTGGCCACCCGGTTCTCGGTGTCGCGAAGCGCGCGCTGCGCAAGCCAATGGCTCCATCGCGCCTGCTGTTCAGCGCCTTCTTGCGCGCGATTGCCCAAGGGCATCTCGAACACGAGGCCCAGCGTGGCACCCGGATAGTCGCGGTCCAGGAGGATGTCTAGGGACTGACCGATTTCACGATCCTGTCCAAAGAGACGGCCGGTGGCCGTGAGGTCCAGGGTGGGCATCAAGTCATGCTTGGCGGCATCCCAGCGCGAGAGTGAAGCATCTACGTCTACGCGCAACTGCCGAAGTTCTCCGCGATAGCGCCGAGCCTCGGCGAAAGCTTCCTCCCAGCGCGGCACGACCAAGCCCGGCGCCACGGGCACGCTGCTCGGTTGCAGATCAAAGCTCCACTCCTCAGCGCTCTCGAGCCCGAAGATCAGCACGCGGAGCGCGTCTTGTGCACCGCGCGCGCGGTGGCGCGCACCTAAGAGAGCGTCCGTGCGCGTGGCGATGTCCGCGTCCGTCTGCACGACTTCCACTTCTGCAACCGCGCCGACGCGAAACTTGGCCTCAGTCATCTCCTTGAGTGCGCGCGCAAGCTCGAGCGAGTGCTGCTTGACCGCCACGTCTGCGAGTGTGAAGGCGAGATCCCAGTAGGCGTCCACGACCAACTGGACGACGTCGCTGTCGGATTGACGCATTCCGGCCTGCGCGCGATCCGCAGCGAAACGCGCCTGCTCCAAGGGTTGCGTGGCCGAGAGTTGCCATGCGCCGCGCAACAAAGGCTGGCGATACTCCAGGTTCACCGAGGCATTGCTCTGGGGATCCGGCAGGAAGGAGTAATCGTTGTACTGCTCCTGCAGATTCATCTGGAGAGAGCCGCCCGTGGTCAAGGCCTGACGCAAGCCCTGAGAGGCGGTGAGATTGCGCGAACTCGTGGTGCCGAAAGCGCTGAAAAATCCGCCCGCAGGCTGCTCGGCATAGGACCATGTGAGGTCCGCAAACAGCGTCAGGTCGTAGGCTCCTTGGGCGGTCGTGATTCCCGCCTGCTCAGCAAGTGAGCGCAGCCGCGCTTGTTGCAACGCGCCGCCATGATCGTGCACGAGGCGGACGGCGTCCTCGAGGAGGAGCGGAAATCCGGGGGCCGCGGCTTCAGCGGCCGGTTCCTGGGGGGCGAATGCGCTCGCGAAGGCAAAAAGGATGGGGAGGACGGGCATCTGGCGCTGCTTACGGACGAATCACCCAAGTGCATGGTGCCATGTCCCGGGTGCTGCCGCCACCGCGGAAGCCTGCTATCGAGGTCCCAGCCAGGGGGCACCGGCCCATCCGTAGGCCGACCGAATCTCGCCGGCGGGCAGGATGTCCCCCCGCAGTAGCCACAACCAAGGGGCAATGGCGCGGCGCTCCGTGGCCGAGGCCGAGAGCGCCAGTTACAGAACGCGTGCGGCCAAGGCAGGCGGCACGGGCTCCTGCTGCTCCAAAGTGCAGCGGCGCAGGAACTCCTGCCACAGTTCTTCCGCCGCGGCGGAAGGCCAGTGGTGAATGCGTGGCGCGGCGCCCATGTCTGGAATGGTGGGTCCGGCTGCGCGCCAACTCTGAGCGGCGCGCTCCATCCGACTGAAGAGCACGGGATCGGCGTCCTCGCGATCGGGAGGCGCCGGAGTGTCGGGCCCACTCAGCGCGCCTTGGTCTGTGACCACGGGAAATTGCTTCGGCAGCACGAAGCCGATCGTCGGGCGCTCCTCTTGGAACCACGGAAGCATCCGAGCCAAGGCGATCACGGGCGCGATGCCGACCACGATCACCAGCAGAGTGGCCACGGCGCGCGCCAAACGCGAGGTCTCGATCGTGCGCCAGAGGGTCCAACGCCGCGCCAGGCGCTGGCGCACTCCTTCGGCGAAATCGGCGCTGACTGAAGGATCAGGGCAAGCGGAGCGCAACTCTTCCGCCAGTGCGAGCAAGTCGTGCGCCTCTTGATCGGGCACGCGTTCTACGTCACTGGACTGCGGAAGGTCCGCGGGAAAACGGCTCATTCGGAATCCCCCTCCAAGGGAGCAAGCCGGTCACGCAGACGCCGAAGCGCATAGAACACGCGTGACTTCACGGTGCCCACGGGCACTCCGAGCAGGTCGGCGACGTCTTTGTAGGGAAGCCGCTGCAGCACAGCCAACTCCAACAACTCCCGCGCGTCTTGATCCAATCCAGCCAGCGCAAGGCGCACCTGAGCGGCACGGTCGCTAGCCCCGGCGAGTTCCAAGGGACCCGGCCGCGCGTCGCTCATCTCGCGGAGATCGTCCACGCTCCGCAACTTGCGATTGCGACGGAGATGATCGATCCACAAGTTCCGCGCAATGCGCAGCAGGTAGGCACCCATCTGCCCGGAGGGCTGATAGCGATCGAGGTGCTGAAGCGTGCGCACGAAAACGTTCTGGGCGAGGTCCTCGGCGGTGGCTGCGTCCGCCCCTTGCCGCAGAAAGTAGCCCTTCAAACGCGGGGCCATCTCCAAGACGAGGAGGTCGAATGCGTCCGGGTCGCCCTGCTGGCATCGGACCAGGAGGTCACCGGAAGGATCCATGCCGGAATCCATCTCCTCAACGCGCGGCTCAGGCGGCTGGTTCAGGGCTTTCTGAAAGTCGGCCAGCACGCTGGCCGATATCGGCCCCAAGGCGCGCAGAATCAAGTTGCGGCACTCTTCTTGGTCGCCGGGCTGGAGCGACAAGTCGAGCCGGTCGGCCGGCCACCAAGCGCTGAGGCGGTCAACCCACTCCACGAGGACGACCGTCGCCTCGTCGAATCGTGCCGCCAGTCCCTCCTCCAGCAGGGACTCCATGCGCGCCTCAAAGTAGGCGTCCAGATGCAGAACCCGCACACGTCCCTGATGCTCAGCGCACAGCAGATACGACGGAGAACGCAGTGGCTCTCCCACTCCAAGACCTTCGCCCACGCCACTGGCGAAGGCGGTCTTGCCTGCACCGAGCTCGCCGCGCAAGCCGAGACAACTGCCCGCAGGCAGGAGCGCGCCGAGCGCGCGGCCGAGCGCGCGCGTTTGCTCCGGCGAGCTGCTGCTCAGCGAGAGGGTCTGCCCTTCCCCCATGCGTGCTCCCAACCACGAACCATGATTTTTTGCGACTTGCCGGCGCGCAACCAACGCAAACTCTTGCGCGCCACCACGCTGCCAATCACGCAGATGCCTGCGCGGCGCAACAGCGGATCCCGCAGCGCGCGCGCAGCTTGGGCTGAAGGCAGCGTGACCAAGAGCTCATAGTCTTCGCCCTCGCCGAGGGCGGAGGCAATGGGATCCCGCTGCACACGCGCATCGGCGTGCAACGGCAATGCCTCGAGGTCCACGTCGGCGCCGGCGCCACTGCGCGCGAGCAGTCGCGGAAGATCGCGCACCAGCCCGTCGGAGAGATCCATCATGGCCGTAGCGTGGTAGCGCTCCGCGAGCCGCGCGCCTTCGGCGAGACGCGGAGTGGGCAGGAGATGACGACCGCTTCGGACCGCGCCGCCAAGAGCGCCCGTCACGCAGAGCAAATCACCCACGCGTGCCCCGCCCCGACCCGGAGTTCCACCCTGCGGCTCCAAGCCGAGCAGCGAGCAGGTCAACACCAGCGCGCGGGCCGTGCTGCAGTCCCCGCCGACGACGGGGAGCTGAAAACTCTGTGCTTCCGCGAGAAAGGCGCGCGCGAGTCGCTCCAAGTACGCAAGAGGGAGCCGCGTTGGCGCCGCCATCGTCCAACTTGCGGCCCAAGGCTGTGCACCCGCGGCGGCGAGGTCCGAAAGGCTGCGGCGCAGCAGCTTCTTGGCCAGCGCCTCCGGCTCGGTGGCCGCGCGCGCGTGCACACCCAGGGCAACTTGGTCGGTGGTCCAGAGCAAAGAGCGGCCGCGCGGAGGCTGGAGGCGCGCACAATCGTCGCCCGGACCCTCAAGGCCCTTCCCTCCGCGCCACGCGGATCGGAAAATGGCGTGCAGGCGATCCTCGCCACCTTCGATGTCCGAAACCCTTCGTGCCGACGACTCCCGCGGCTTCCGACGTGCGCGCCGCGGCACACGTGCGCGGGAAGCCGCCGTCGTGGTCCTCGCGTGCGGCGCCATCGTGTGGATCATTCT
>CAZCXL010000012.1:11912-18036 GCA_964502625.1 uncultured Planctomycetales bacterium
GGAGACACGCTGGCGTATCTGGCGAGTCACCTCACCTTGGCCATGCACCGGGCGGCGAACGCCGGAGAAGATCCTCACGCTTGGGAGTTCCCGTTCTCCGGCCCAGGAGCAGGCGCCGGTGGGCACCCGATGGCCGCGCTTCTACCCGTCGGAAGTTGGTTGCCCGCAGATCCCTGGGGCAGACCCTATCGCCTAGTGCTCGGGGGCAGCGCCCCGCATCAATACCCCGTACTTCTCTGTGATGGACCCGATGGACAGGCGAACGCGGAGTCTCCGGATCCGAGTTGGAGCGCCTTGATTCTTTGGCCTGAACCCTAAGCCCGGGTTTCGTTCCAGGCTGCGACCAAAGCGCGCACGACTTCCGGATCGGCGGCGGCCCGCAACACGGCGCAAGCATGCGCACCCGCGGCCTGAACGGCGCGCGCTTGCGCCGCGGCCAAGATGCCACCGATCGCGATCACGGGAACACCGAGCGCGCAGACACTGGCCAGAGCATCGAGACCGCGCGGATCAAGCACCCCCGCCTTGCTCGGCGTCTCCCACACCGGCCCGAAGAGGAGGAAGGACGCGCCTTCGGAACACGCTGCGCGGGCCTCTTCAAGGGAGTGCACGGAGGCTCCGACGGTCAGTTGAGGAAAGGCGTGATGCAGATCGGCGACGGAGAG
Organism: uncultured Planctomycetales bacterium; assembly: GCA_964502625.1. Lineage (GTDB taxonomy): Bacteria > Planctomycetota > UBA1135 > UBA1135 > UBA1135 > JAQBVK01. Next base: position 12,578 of record CAZCXL010000012.1, read on the forward strand.
TCCACGCGCGCCGGCGATGACGGCCTGGGATTGTGAGGCTGCGGCCCAATCTCCATGCGCGTGCACGGCGCGCCATGCCGTCGCGAGTTCCGGCGCGCGCCATGCGCGCACGGCGTCACCGGGTTCCGCGCACGGCAAGCGCAGAGTGAGTGCGCGGGCTCCGGCGCTCAGCGCGGCCGCGCCGCGGGAGCGCCAGACTTCGGGCTCGAGCGCGGAAAGTACGCACCAGATCCCGCCGGGAACGCCACTCACGCCGCGTCGTGGAAGCTCATGCCCACACCGAGATCGAGCGCGATGTCGGCGAGATCGTCGCGCGGCATCGGCCGACGCAACACGAGTTGATCCGGCGCCGTGCGCTCTGCGCCTGCGCGCTGCACCTGCGGGTGCACGGCGAAACGATCGAGGATCTCGGCCAGTTCGCAGTGCAAACGGCCATCCGGGTGCACCGTGACCAATCCGCTCTTGCGTGCCCAGGACTCCATTGAATACGCGACGTTCTGCGGCACCGGAGTCCGGCCGTGGCGGCGCAGGAACTCCATCATTTCGTCCAAGGTCATCCCTTGACCGAGTCCGCGATGCAGCGCGCTCGGAGTGATCCGATAACGGTAAAGCGTGTCCTTTTGCTCACGCTCACAAAAGCGGTCGAGGGTGTAGATCAATTCATGGCTGAACTGATCCGGGAACAGCACCACGTCGAAATCAGGATTGACGACCAGATGGCCGTGGGCGCCGAGCGCGCGTCCGGGAATCATTTCCAAGAGTTCTGCGCCGAGCGAAGTCAGACGCAGCGCGATCGCGCGGCCGCTCGTGTCGTAGCCCATGTCCACGATGCCGAGCAGGTAGAGGTATTTTCGGATCCAGAGGAAAAGGTTCCACGAAAGGCTCTGGAGGTCCGCGGATGAGCGCATCGGGAAGGACGCGGACTCCCGCGCGTGCGCGCCGAGATCCGGCAGCGTGGCGAGATGGTGGTTGCGCGCCACAAAGGGCAAATACATGGCGTCGTACCAGCGTCCGGGCTCCAAGCGCTTGATCCAGCGCAGCACTGTTCTGCGCAGCGGCATCTGGTGGGCGAGATCACCCGGCAGCCGGCGATCTTCGGTGAGCCAATCGAGCATCAGGCGCTGCTTGTCGCGCAGAGGTTCGCGGAGAAAGGTCTGGCCGCGCGGCGTGAGCCGGAAGGAACGCTCACCCGTGCGATCGATCATTCCGCATTCGAGCGCGAAACGGTACTCGAGTTCGAGAATCTCCAGGCGGCGGAACTCGCGGCCGGGATTGGGCAGCAGACTCGCGGCCATGCGCTTGCCGGTGCTCTTAAAGATCGTGCCGCGCACCGTGAAGCGCACGGTGTCTCCTTCCACGAAAGAGGCGAAGCGCGCAAAATTCGAAACGAAATCCGTGCCGATGGAGGCCACGTGCACCGGCTGCGGCGGCTGCTCCTCGGCGAGACGGCGCAGATGGGCCAACACGGTCTCGTGAAAGAGCACGATCAACTCGCCACGTTGGCGCAGTCCATAAGGTTCCAGATCGAAGTCGCAGAGAGTCCCGAGGGAGGCTGACTCGAGTGCCGCGCCGAGGGCTTCGGCCTCCAATTCCGGCGCAATGCGCGCCAGGCCTTCGACGGGAACGATTCCACCGTGACGAGTGACCGCCTCGTGCACAAACTCGCGCAGCGCGGGCGGGAGTCCGTCCATCCGTGCGCGCAGCGCGCTCTCCCCGGCGAGCAGCAGATACATACGGCGTGCCTGCTCTCCGGCCAGACCGTTGCCTCCTCGCTGACGCATGCGATGCTCCAGCCAGCCGTTGAGCGTGAGGAGAGAACCCGGACCGCGATCGGCGATCGGGTGTTCTCCGGTTGCCGCCGCGATTTCCTCAGGAATACCCCATGAAGGGCCAGGATCGGGAACGGAGGCCGGCCGCGCGCGTCTGGCGGAAGGGATCTCCGCCGCGAGTCCGAGCGCGACCAGATCGGCCAGAGTGGCGCGCAGCGAGCCGGTAGCAAAACCGCTGCCCTCGGCGTCTCGACGCACACGCTCATAGGGCATGGCGCGCCCCGCATCGGCGATGAGCAAGCGAAAGAGCGCGGCTTGGGGCCCGCTGAGGGCCGCGGTGCGCTCCGCAACGCAGCGTGAGTCGCGCATACGCGAGCGCAGGGCCATCACGAGTTGAGGCCGACGGGTGGGCGGATTTCCGCCGATCCAGAGGTCATGGAGGTCCACCAGCTCACTGTCGGAGCGGGTGGCCAGAGTGCGCGCAAGGTGAATCTTCACGAGGGCAGGAGGGGTGCGGCGGGAAGCGAACGAGCGGACTGCACGGCGTCCGCGGGCAAGATCGAGTAGCGATAGCCCTGTTCCGTCAGAAAGCGTTGTCGATTTTCTGCGTAATCTTGATCCAGTGTCGCCTCGGACACCAGTGAATAGAAGGAGGCGCCGCGTCCGTCACGCTTGGGACGCAGAATGCGGCCCAGCCTCTGGGCCTCTTCTTGCCGTGAGCCGAAGGTTCCGCTGACCTGGATCGCCACGTTCGCGTCCGGGAGATCGATCGCGAAGTTCCCGACTTTGCTCACCAGCAGGGTGGGAACCTCGCCGGTGCGAAACGCTTCGTAAAGGACCTGCCGCTCGGCGTTGGGCATGCGTCCGTGGATCAGCGGCACGTTGATCTCCGCGCGCAACTCCTCGAGTTGATCGAGGTATTGGCCAATGATGAGCACGCGTTCGCCCGCGTGCCGCAACAGCAAACGCTTCAGCACGGAAATTTTTGCGGGATTTTCCGCCGCCATGCGCGCCTGCTGGCGGCGCGGCGCCGCGAGGTAGCGCACGCGCAACTCCTCATCGAGCGGCACGCGAACTTCGGTACAGGAGACGGTGGCGATGTAGCCGCGTCGCTCCAGATCTTTCCAGGGCGCGTCGTAGCGCTTGGGCCCAATCAGGCAGAACACTTCGTCCTCTTTACCGTCTTCGCGCACCAAGGTCGCTGTCAATCCCAACCGGCGGCGCGCTTGGATCTCTGCGGTGGCGCGAAACACGGGCGCTGGGAGCAGATGCACTTCGTCGTAAATGATCAGTCCCCAATCACCGCGCGAGAAAAGATCGAAGTGCACGAACTCGCCGCCTTTGGTGCGACGGTAGGTGAGGATTTGGTAGGTCGTGAGCGTGACCGGACAGATCTGCTTGACCTCGCCGGAGTATTCGCCGATCTGATCAGGCTGCAGTTCGGTTTTATCCAGCAGTTCTTCACGCCACTGACGCAGCGCCACGGTGTTCGGAGCCAGAATCAGAGTGTTCGCTCCCACCGCCTGCATCGCCGCCATTCCGACCATGGTTTTGCCAGCGCCGCAGGGGAGCACGACCACGCCGCTGCCGCCTAGAGTCGATCCGGAACGGTGAAAAGATTCCACCGCCGCATTCTGATAAGGACGGAGCGCCAGCGGATCGCCGCGTTGGGTCTGGGAGCGCAAGCGGACTTCGAGCGGGGCTCCGTCCACGTATCCCGCAACATCCTGTACCGGAAAGCCGAGCCGGATCAGGCGATGTTTCACGGCACCTCGACGCCCCGGCTCCAACCAGGCCTTGCCCTCGGCGACGCGGACCTCGGCGAGATGCCCTGCCAACTCCGGGTCATGGAGCAACTCCGCGAAAGTGCGCGGATCACGGCACTCGAGCCGCAGGCGCGCGCCGTCGGAGATCAGGTGAAACAACCCACAGCGCGCGAACCAGGCTTGCAGTTCGACCGCGAAGTTTGGCGGCACGCCGTAGCGGGCGTTCTGCTGAAGGAAATCCAGCGCCCGTTCCGCGCTCAGTCCCGTCGAGGCCGCATTCCAAACCGAAACCGGGGTGATTCGATAGGTATGGAGGTACTCCGGCGACTTCACCAATTCGGCGAAGGGTAGCAATCCATCCCGCATCGCCTCAAAGTCCGGATGGGCCGTCTCCAACACGATCGTGAGATCGCTTTGCAGGATTAAGGGACGGGATTCCAGGCTCACGAGGCGGAGGCCAGGGCGGGGTGGTGTTCGCGCCATTCAGGCTCGCCCCGCTGATTCGACAATCTGTCGATTCTAAGGCAGACTCGGCTGGACTCCAAGTGCGAGAGACCCGCGGTGGCGAGGGCCAGCCGCCACGGTCCGGCCGATGAAGAGCGCTCCTCCGATGCTGCGAGGAAGGCGGCCAACGGCCCGAGGCTGCGCACCGCGATCGGAAGGCCAGCGAGCGGCGCATCGAGGGGCAAGGATCCGAGTCCAAGCGCTTCGGCCTCCTCCAACACGCGCGCGAGGGTCGGAGTCTCCTGGAAATGTTCACGCAGCTCGCGCAGCGTCCGACGACAGAGGTCCGTCCACCTCAGGCCACGATCTTCGAGAGCCGCGGCGGCACGCCCGAAGCCCGAGCCATGGCACACCCGACAGGCGATGTGGAGGGCAGGATGGCTCGCTTCGACGCCGCGCCCGTGGCAGGCAGGGCAACGCCAAGCTGAGCGCTCGGGCACCAAATCCTGCGCGCTCACTCCGCGCAGTCGGGCGGCTTCGGTGCGCGCGTAATGCTCTCGCAACGCCGGGGCGATACCCAGAGCTTCACGCAAGCGTTGGCGCGACGTCGCTCGCGCGGGGCGGCACCAGCCATCCGGATCCTGATCCAGGTCAAAGACTGCGGGTTGGAGCGCGCAGGCCGCAGGCAGGAGCACCTCCGTCGACGCGCTTGCATGCCCTTCCGCGTCCGTGAACCAGAAGGCAGCGCCTGCGTCCGGCTTCAGCAACGCGGTGGCGAGGCGTCGCGCGAGCGGCGCAGGCAGCCCGGCAAGCGGCTGATCCAGCAGGATCGTCGCTCCGGAAATGGGGAAGGATATCCATCCCACTAAGCGCGCCAGCCGCCACTCCAATTCCGTGAGATCCTGGACCTGAAGGCTCGCCATCCGCTGCATGAGGGAAGTTCCCTCAAGCAGTGCGCGGGCGCGCAGCGCGCCCTGCAAGTCTGGGGCGTGGCGAGTGAGATGCTCAAGGACATGGTCGAGGGTGCGCTCCTGCAGTTGCTCCAGATTCCAGTTTGCAAAGTGCGCCGTGGTACCCAAGGCCCTGCGCCCGCAATCGCGGCAGGCATCCGGCCGATATTCCCAAGACTTGCGCGCGAACTCATCCGGTTTGCACACCACAAGCTCCTCGGCGCCGAGCGCGCGTTGGTGATGTTCCAAATCACGTAGGCGTCCCGCGGCGTCCGTGTCTTCGAGCGGACGGAATTGATCAAGCCACACACCGTCGCCGGCTTGCAGGTTTTCCCCAGGGCGGGTGTCGAGTAGTGCGCCTTCTCGCACGAAGCGGCGAAAGCCGGCTGCCTGCAACCAAGCCCGGTGCTCCGGCCGCTGGAGCAAGGGCGCTCCGAGCGGAGCGAGAAAGACCCACTCTTCGCTCCCGCGCGCTCGGCAAGCCTCTGCGAGGTCGCGCCAAGGCCCACCCCCGCCACACCCTGAGCAGC
>CAZCXL010000013.1:0-8211 GCA_964502625.1 uncultured Planctomycetales bacterium
GAAGTCACGATCACAAAGAAGTCCGTGATGTAGAGCAACTCCGAAACGTCCAGCACGCGGACGCCTTCGCCCTTGGTTTCCACGGCCTCCCGCGCGAGCGCTTCTGCGAGCGCACGGGATCGTTGCTTGACGGCGGCTTGGTCCAAACGAGGGGAGCGAGGCGGGGCTGGCGTCGGTTCAACCGGCGCCGCCCCGCCCGAAGTCTACCTTAATTCAGGAAGAAAGGCAGGAGCAGCAGGCTCACTACCGACATCAGTTTGATCAAGATGTTCAGCGAAGGGCCGGAGGTGTCCTTGAAGGGGTCGCCGACGGTGTCGCCGACCACCGCAGCTTTGTGCGGAGCCGAACCCTTGCCGCCAAGATTGCCCTTCTCGATGAACTTCTTCGCGTTGTCCCACGCACCGCCCGCGTTGGCCATGAAGATGGCCATCATCACGCCGGTGGCTAGAGCGCCAGCCAGCGCGCCGCCGAGCATGTGCACACCACCGATCTTGCCGATCAGAATCGGCGCGGTGATCGCGAGCAGACCGGGCAGAATCATTTCACGAATTGCACCCTTGGTCGAGATGGACACGCAGGCCGCGTAGTCCGGTTTGCCCGTGCCTTCGAGGATGCCCGGAATCTCGCGGAATTGACGGCGCACCTCGCCGATCATTGCGTAGGCCGCGCGGCCTACGGCCTGCATGGTCATGGCGCTGAACAGGAAGGGCAGCATCGCGCCGATCAACAGACCGATCACGACCTTAGGTTCGGCGATGTCCATCGAGTCGGTGGACCTACCGAACGCAGTGAAGAAGGCGAGCGAAGTCAGCGCCGCTGAGCCGATCGCGAAGCCTTTGCCGATCGCTGCAGTGGTGTTGCCCACGGCATCGAGCGAGTCGGTGCGTTCGCGCACTTCCTTGGGCAGTCCTGCCATCTCGGCCATGCCGCCCGCGTTGTCCGCGACCGGGCCGTACGCATCCACTGCCAGCGAGATGCCGAGCGTGGAGAGCATGCCGACGGCGGCGAGCGCGATTCCGTAGACGCCTGCGAAGTGGTTGGCCACCCAAATCGTCGCGCCGATCACGAGGATCGGAGCGCAAGTGCTCTTCATGCCCGAGCCCAGGCCGGCAATGATGTTGGTGGCTTCACCAGTTTTGCACTGCTCGGCGATGTGCTGCACCGGCTTGTATTCATAAGCCGTGTAGTACTCGGTGATCTTGCCGATGATCACGCCCGAGGCGAGACCCGCGACGATCGCAATGAACAGGTCCTTGCCCGACATGGTCGTTCCGAAGTCCGCGCCAGAGCCGCCAGTGAGCGCCCACGCGAACACGACGAGCACGATGCTGGCCACGATCATGCCGCGGAAGAGTGCGGAGTGGATCTTGGTTTCATCGTTCGTCCGCACGAAGAAAGTGCCGACGATCGAAGCCAGAATGCCTGCTCCGGACAGACTCAGCGGCAGCGCAAGCAGATTGGCGTTGGCTTCCGTGCCCACGGCTGCGGCCACCACGGCCAAACTCATGGCGGCGATGATCGATCCCACGTAGGACTCGAACAGGTCGGCGCCCATGCCGGCGACGTCGCCGACGTTGTCACCGACGTTGTCGGCGATCGTCGCCGGGTTGCGCGGGTCATCCTCAGGAATGTTTTTCTCGACTTTGCCCACCAGGTCTGCGCCGACGTCGGCCGCCTTGGTGTAGATGCCGCCTCCCACGCGTGCGAAGAGCGCGATCGAAGACGCGCCGAAGGAGAAGCCGAGCACGGAACCCAGCGCCTTATCCATTTCCACTGCGCCGCCAGCGTGTGAAACCCAGAGCTGCGTCAGCGCCGCGACGCCGAGCAGACCGAGACCCACCACAGTCATTCCCATCACGGCGCCTGAACTGAAGGCCACGCTCAGCGCGGGAGCCAGTCCGGTCTTCGCCGCTTCCGTCGTGCGTACGGCTGCGCGCGTCGCGGTGTACATGCCAATCCATCCCGCAGAGGCGGAGAGGATCGCGCCGAGGAGGAAGGCGACGACCGTGTTCGGTCCGCCGCCCCGGTCCTCGCCGAGCATGAAGAGCGCGCCGGCGACTACCGCCACGAAGATCGCGAGCACCTTGTACTCCGTGACGAGGAAGGCTCTGGCGCCCTCCTGCACGGCTCGGGCGATCTCCTGCATGCGTTCGCTCCCTGTGGGGGCACGCATGACCTTGGCTTGGAAGAAGCAGGCGGCGATCAGCGCAGCCGCGCCGCCGACCCAGGGCAGGAATTCGATCAACTTGTCCATGGAGTATCCCGACGGGGGAATCCTGCGCCCCTCCGAGGGAGCTGGCGCAGATTGCGGGGCGAGATTCTACCCTTTCCGCTCGTGTTTTCCGCGTCGGAGTGCACGGAGTTCACGCAGCCGTGCGCCACGGCTCCGACGGAGCCGGAAGAAGGCCCATGCGGCCACGAGCACCAAGAGGATGCCGAGGGGAATCTGAAAGCGATGCATCCAGTCCACCACGAGGTCGAGGTTGGCCGCGAACTTCCAGCCGAGCCAGACCGAGATGGGCACGGTGACCAGGGCGCCGGCGGAATCGAGGACCAAGAACTTCCACCACGGCATGCCGAGATTGCCGGCCACGAGGTACGTGAGCGTGCGGACACCGGGCAGGAAGCGAGCCAGAAATACCACGCGTGTCCCGTAAAGAAGAAACTGCTGGTTGAAGCGCTTGCGGCGCTTCGGGCGCATGGCCCGCCGCAGGATGGGCCAGGATTCGACTCGGTCACCTGCGAGCCGTCCGAGGGAGAACACGATGGAGTCCCCGGCCAAGATCCCCGCCAAGCACCAGCCCACGGCCGCCGGATACGAAAGCCCTCCTTCCGACACGGCCCAACCGGAGGCCAGGATGACCAGCTCTTCGGACCAGGGCGGGAGACCAAGGCCGGAGGCCACGAGGAGCGCGAAGGTCCACAACCCCGGATGGCTCGACACGGCCTCCAGGATGGTGTTCATTCCTCTGCCTCAGCGTGCGCGATTTGGAAGCAGCGGGTCAAGAAACCCTCGCGCTCGGTGGCGAGGAGCCGCAAGGCTTGACGGTAACTCTCCCCTGGGGTGCGGAAGGGATAATCAGGGCCGCCGCCGGCTGCCAACCATTGAGCGGCGACCTCGAGACGTCGAGGCTTGTCTTCCGTGCTCTTTAGCCTGTTTACAAGAATTAATCCTTGTATATGTAGGTTCTCCCACGGCTGATCTGAGGTGTCGAGGCTCTGCGCCAGCATCGCGCACCCCTGCTGGGCTCGGCCTCGCGCCTCTGCCGGGGGCAAGTTCCAGGAGGGGGCGGAGGCATGGAAGCCCAGTCGCTGAGCGGCGAAGCGCAGCGCCTCGTCGCCCGCATGTTGTTCCTGCAGAGCCTGGGAGAGCCGCTCCAGTCCATCCAAATCCTCGTGAAGGGCCGCGGACTCGAACTGGCGAGCGGTCCACCAGCTTTGCAGTCCATGGAATGCGCCGGAGCCGGGGAGGACGCCCACTCCACTCAGCAGAGCGGCGCCGCAGAGCAGGACCCAAAGGCCGAGCAAAGGCCGGATCATCGCGTCGCACTCCGTCCGAGACGACAAGCGAACATCGCCAGCACTCCCAGGCTCCACCAGATCAGGAGAGCAGTGAGTGAAGTCGTGCCACTGCGCAGTTCAAAGCCATGACCGACTGCGGCCACTCCGCGCAGATCCGGCAAGAAGTCACGCACGGCAAGCACGCCGCGCGCGATCCACTCCACCGGCCCGGATCCCAAGTGCGGCGGATCGAGCGGATCGAAGGCGAGCAATCCTGCGAGCGTGAGCGCGGCGACCGCCGACAGTGCGCCACCGGCGCGGCCGCGTCGTGCGAGCAGCAAGACCAAGGGCAAGAGCGGCCATGCAAAGCAGAATTGGCGCGCGAGCACGCGGGGAGCGCTGACGAGTGGCGGCTGCGGTATCTCCAAGCGAACGAGGTGGCGCACCAAGGTGGCGCCCGCTTCGGTTGCGCGCGCGTTGAGCGCGAACTGCAGGCGTCCGGTGCGCGCTTCCTCGGGCGTGAGCGGAACACGCGTCATTTCTCCGGGGAGTAAGGAAATGGACACTCCCGTCGGCCTTTCTAGCGCCGCTCCTTCGATGGGAAGAGATTCCCAAGTGAAGGAAAGCAGAAGTTGGGTCGCGGACGGAACGGCGCCACCTGCGTCCAACTCCCAAACTCCAGCTCCTGCGGCGGCGGTGCGCACGGGATGGTATGCAGGGGGGGGGGAGTCGGGGGCGCGCTGCGCGAGCAGCCACGGCGGCAGGGCGAACATCAACAAGCCGAGCGCAAGCGCGAGCGTGGCGGCGGCGAGGGCGGCCAACGGTGCGCGCGCGCCGCGGGGATTGCGCAGATCCTCCTCCATCTCCAGCCCGTCAGCGCGACGTGCATCCACGGCGCGACCTAGCCGAAAGAGGAGCGCGATCGGAAATAGGGAAGCATAGGCGAGATAGGTTCCAAAGCCGTGTTCTGGCCCGAGCACGGGGTCGAGGGCCAACACAGCAGCCAGCAGCGCGCCGATCGGCACCGCTAACCATGCGCGGCGCCCCGCGAGCGCGCGCCACCACGGCAACCACAATGCAGAATTCATGCCGCCTCCGAGGCGCGGCCGAGTCGGAGCAACACCGGCGCCATGGAATCGCAGCCGACTCCGGGCGGCGCAGCGATCAGCGTGGCGCAATGCACCGCCGCGTCGAGCGCACGCTGCAGCGCGGCCAAGCCTTCCGGATCCAACGCGGTTTGCGGCTCATCCAGGATCAAGAGCGGCGGCGCGCCAAGCCAAGCACGCGCAAGGTTCAAACGCTGACGCCATCCACGTGAGAGTTCACCGATGGGTCGACGGGCGGCCGGAGTGAGATCGAAGCAGGCGAGCGCGGTGTCTGCTTGTGCACGCGCTTGTAACGCTGTCGCACCTGCGAGTGCGGCGAGTTCGCGCAAGTACTCCCCACAGCGCCGCTGCGCCGGGAAAAGGGGCTCTTGAGGCGCGAAGCCGATGCGCGCCGGGCGTGTGAGTTGCGTCGCGGAGAGCGGAAGCAGGCCGCAGAGCCCCAGGGCCAGCGTGCTCTTCCCGCTGCCGTTGGACCCAATCACCAAGCCGCGTGCCCCGGCGTCGAGGGAGAAGTGAAGATCTTTCGCCAGGAGCCGTCCGTCGCGCTCGAGTGCGACGCCCGCGCAGCTCAGGATCGGAGTGGCAGCCATGGAGCCGAAGGTCCGCCGACATCTTAGAGTGTTCCGCGATGCGACTGCGCCGCCGCGGCACCAACGAAACCCGCTCCCTGCTTGCAGGAATGGTGTTCGGCCGTCTGGCCACGAACGACTGGCACGTGGACGATCCGAGCGTTTCTCGGCGTCACGCGCGAGTCGTGGTGGAGGCGAGCGTCTGGTACCTGGAGGACCTCGGCTCCTCGAATGGCACGCACCTCAACGGCGTGCGCGTGCCGCGACTCGCGCTGCGCGCTGGCGACCTCGTGACACTCGGCTCGGTGGCCTTCGACGTCCTCGAGTCGGAGGAAGCCGAACTCCGTCCTGCGCCCGCGCCAGCGGCGGCGTCTGCCCCCGCAGCTGCTGCTGCCAGCGCGGCCTCGCCGGATCGGGAGCGGGCGCGTCTGCATGCGGACCTGCGCCGCACGGAGCGCTCACGAGGTTTTGGCGACCTCTCCCAACAATCTTCCGGCATGAAGTTCCTCGCCTTCCTGATTGGACTCATGGTGTTGGCCGGAGTCACCTGGGGCGTGCGGATCGTTGCCGGACTCTTCTAATCACATCCGCGCAAGGTATTGCGCGTGGGCATTGATCGCGCTGAGGTAGGTAGCCATGGTTTCCTTCGCGCAGCGCTGCCAGGAGAACTCGCGCGCGCGCTTCAACGCCACGGCTCCGGCCTGCCTGCGCCACGAAGACTCCGCCACGATGCGCTCGATGCCGTCGGCGATGGAATCTACGTCGCGCGGATTGACGAGCATGGCACTTGAGCCTGCAAGCCACGCGGCCGCGGTTTTCGTGGAAACCACGGGCGCGATTCCGCAGGCCATCGCTTCGAGCACTGCCAGGCCGAAGCCTTCGTGCATCGAAGGAAAGAGGAACGCCAGGGCGCCCTGATAGGCACGCAGCAGCTCCGCGTCCGGCATGGATTCGATCCAGCGCACGCGATGACGGAAGCGCGAGCTCTCGAGCCGCTCGAGGAAGTCGGCATAGTCCCAGCCGCGACGCGCGACGAGCATCCAGTCCGGCGCGGCGTCGCGCGCCCAGGCTTTTTCGAGAGCCATGAGCAGGCGCAGGTAGTTCTTGCGCGGCTCGAGCGTTCCCACGGTGAGCAGATAGCCGGAATCCGGCAGTTTGCGATCCGCAGGACGGAAGTACGGCGCCACGCCGTGCGGCACGACCACGATTTGGTCTTCGCGCGCGCCGAGGAGTTCTGCGTCGTGGCGCGCGGGTTCGCTGGGCACGATCACTTTGTCCGCGTGGTTGACCGCGTTGCGCACGCGGTCGAGCAGCCGCGCCGAATCCCAGCCGTGAAACTTGGGGTCCATGACAAAGGACGCGTCGTGCAGAGTCATGACCGCGGGTTTGTTGGCGACGCGCGGGTAGGCGTAATCGGTCCAGTGAAAGACGTCCACCCCACCAGGCGCGCGTTGCGGAATCAGCGAGCGGCGCAAGCGGAAGCGGCGCTCTTGCATGCCGGGCGGCAGCGAGCCACCGGGTTGCCACGCGCTGCAGAACAGGTCCAATGCAGGCCCCTCGTGCTCAGGGAGCTGCGTGAGCGCGACCGCGAGCTCACGGACGTAGCGCCCGATGCCCGCATAATTGAAGAGGGCAGGTCGGACGTCGTAGCCAACGCGAAGGGACGCCATGGCGCGAGAGTCTAGCGGGCGGAGACCTTGCCGGTCATGCGTGCGTGCATGGCACTGACGGCGGCCTCGGTGAAAGCGGCCGTGGAGAGTTTGCCGCCGAGGTCCGCGGTGGCGTGTCCGGCGCCGATGGCATCGCGCACGCCCTGGTCGAGCGCGCGGCCGAGTCCGCGATGTCCGGTGTGCTCCAGCAGCATGGCGAAGGCCCAGAGCGCGGCGGAAGGATTGCAAACACCCTTGCCGGCTATGTCTGGAGCAGTGCCGCCGGCGGGATCAAACATCGCCAACTGCACGATTCCCTTCTCGTCGAAGGAGTAGGAGGCGCTTGCGCCGAGCCCGATCGAGCCGATCAGGCCGCAGGCGGCGTCGGAGAGAAAGTCTCCGTATTCGTTGGGCGTGACCACGATCCGGAAGTCCTCGGGGCGCATGATCAGTTTTGCGAGCAGCGCGTCGAAGAGTTCGGACTTGTGAGGAATTTGCGGATGCTCCTTGGCCACGCCGCGCACGACTTCCTCGAAGAGTCCGTCGGTGGCGCGCTGAATCGTGTGCTTGGAGGCCGAGACCACACCGCAGCCCAAACGCTGGGCGAGCCCGAAGGCGAACTGCGCGGCCTGGAAGGAGGGCTTGCGCTCGATCACGCGCACACTGACGGCGGCTTCGGTGCCGATGCGGCGCCCGGCGTCTTCATAGGTGCCGCCGACCGCGATCCGCACGATGTGCAGGTCCACTTTGCCGCTGAAGCGCGTGGCGATGCCGGGAATGGTGGCGACCGGACGATGAATGACAGCGAAGTTGAGCCGATCCCGCAGGATCTTGTTCGGACTTTCTTGGGCGGTGACCGTTGGATACTTCAGGGCGACGCGGCGCGCGCGGATTGCGGCTTCGGCCTCCTGGTAGGCGCCTTCGGCGTCGCGCTGGCGGCGCTCCAGCGAGAGGTCCACCGGGGAAAATCCCACGGAAATGGGAAGGGATTCCGCGACGCGGCGCACGGAGGCCGCGAGTTCAGCGGAGATGCCGTCGCCGAGAAATTCAGCGATCTCGAGGTCTTTCTGCGCGCTCATGGACCGGGCATTGTACCCGGTCAAAGACTCAAACTGGATCCGCGTGGACGGTGACGGCAGCGTTCGGAATCGCGCGCTCTACGGCCACTCGCACTTGCTCGCCGACGTCGTGAGCTTCCACGAAACTCATGCCGCGGTACAGATCCAGGTGCATCTCCAAGAAGACGTCGGCGCCGCTGCGCCGCGCCCGCAGATCGTGAAATCCGGCGACGCGCGGCGCAAAGGCCGCGACCGCGCGCAGAATCGCAGACGCTTCCTCGGCGCGTAACCCGCGGTCCATCAAGGTCTCCAGCGAGCGCAGGAAGAT
>CAZCXL010000013.1:8221-17885 GCA_964502625.1 uncultured Planctomycetales bacterium
CGATCCCGACCGCGAGGTCCGGCCACATTGCGCCGTCGAGCAGCCAGGAGAGCACGAGCCCGATCACCACCGAGGCGTTCAGCAGCAGATCGCTGACGTAGTGATGCGAATCCGCCTCGAGCGCCGGGGAACCCGTGGCGCGCGCAGTTCGGCGCAGGTTGCGCACCAGCCACAGCGTGGCGACGCTGGAAATCAGCATGACCACGATGCCCGCCCATTCGGCCTTGAGCGGCGTGGTCTCCGGTGCAAGAAAACGATTCACCGTATGCGCGACGAATCCGAGCCCCGCACCCAAAACGATGAAGGATTGAAAGAGTGCGGCCAGTCCTTCCGCTTTGCCGTGACCCCAAGGATGATCCGCGTCGGCCGGTCGCTCGGCCGCAGTGACGGCCCACAGCACGAGCAGCGACGCCAACACGTCGAACACCGAATCGAGCGTGCTGCCGAGCACCCCGCTCGACTGCGTGAAGTACCAAGTGACGGTCTTCAGCGCCACCAGCCCGAGCACCACCTGCACCGTGGCGCGCGCGGCGCGGGAGCGCTGGAGTGACTCCTGGGTCATGGGGGGAGTCTAGCGAGGGAGTAAAACGGCCTCTCACGCTCGCTTCAAGCCTCAGAAATGGAAGGAATCCCGCCCTCGCAGCGTTCTTACTCTAGGAGGGAGGATGCCTCGACCTGATCGTCGGCTTCGCGGCGCGCTGCCGCTTGCGCCCTTGCTGCTGCTTGCGGCCGGGCTGGTGGTGTTGGTGCTGGCTTTGGTGTTCTTCATGGACGGCAGCGCGAACGATCCGTCCCGCACCCTCCCTGAGCCCGCCGTCGGCGCGCAAACCGGCGACGCACCCGTGCAGCCGGGCGCGCTCGGCGCTCTGGCGCCGGGACTGCTGCCCGGCGAAGGTGAAGTGCTGCTCGAGTTGCGCTGGCTCGGCGCGCGCGACGATGCACGCTCGGTTCCGCAACTTTCTGGCCGCATCGAAGGCCAGGTCTTGGGCCCGAGCGGCGAACCGGTCTCCGGCGCGTTGATCACGGTGGTGGGTGGACCGCAGGACGGACTCTTCACTCGCACCGACACACTCGGTCGCTACGGGCTCGGCCAGATGCTCGGTGGCACGCACTTTTTCGCGATCGAAGGAGCGGGCCTGATGCGCGCAGTGCGCATGCAACGGGTGCTTGAGCGCGCGCCCACGCACCGCGACTTCATCGTCGGCAACGCGATGCCCCTGCGGGTGGTGGTGCGTGACTATGAAAACAAGGTGATCTCTGGCGCTCTCGTCAGCACGGACCGTGGCGAGCGCAGTGCGCTCTCGGGGGAAGACGGCGTCGCCGAAGTGGCTGACGTTCCAACGGGTCCGCGCGTGCTCCTGGAAATCCAAGCCGCGGGGCACGTGCCTTCACGCTACGAGGTGAATTTTGCGGGGTCCGCGGCCAGCGGCGCGCCGATCGAGTTGCCCGCGCTTCCGCGTGCGGGAACGCTGCGCGTTGCCGTGGGCTCGTGGCCGGGCGGGCCGCAACCGCGCGTCACCGTGATTCCGCGCGCCACTTCACCCACCGGCTTTCAGCCGACCTGGGAGCGCTGGCAAGAAGTCGAAGTGGATCGCAACGGAGTGGCCTTGCTCGAAGGGCTGCCCACCACGCAACTTCTCGATCTGCGGGTCGTGCATCCGATGGGCACTTCGGATCCACCGGTTCGCGCGCTGCGTCCCTCGGCCGAGACGCCGCTGATCGCCGAGTTCGTAGTGCGCAAGTCGAGCGCGAGCGTGCGCGGCCGCGTGACGGACACCGCCGGTGATCCCGTCGCCGGTGCCACTTGTGTGCTGGCGTCCTTGCGCCCGGATTTGGTGCTGTCGCAGCTCTATCCCGGTTTGAGCGAAGCGCAGACAGCCTTGCCCTTGCCGGTGCCCGGTGCGCTCCGACGCACGGTGTTGTCCGAAGCAGACGGCGCTTTTCTCTTCGCGGTGGGGGATCATCCGGACGGCACGGGTGGACTCGTGCTCGCCGTCTCCAAAGAGGGCTATCGCCCCGCGCGCGTCGACGTCCGCACTCTGGGGAGCGAGGTGCAGATTCGACTGACTCCGGCAAGCCGCAGCAGCGCGCTGGTGGTCGAGCGCCGCGATGGCGGCGAAGTGCCTCCGGTGCGTTTCCGCCTCGATGGCAAAGACTTACCCAACGAAGGCGGCAATCGCATTTCCAACCTGTGGCCCGGTTTCTACGAGGTGCTTGCTACGCGCGGAGAGTTTCGCCTGACGTATCGCGCCGAATATTGGGTCGAAGGCCAAACGCAACTGGATCTCTCGCCCTAGGGTCGCCGCAGCCGACCGCCTAGAATCCAGCCATGCTGCGGCTCGAACTCGGGTCCGACTGGAGCGCGGAAAGCCTACGCGCCCTCGTTGCGGGTGAACCGACGCGGCTGGTGTTTTCGGCTGCGGCGCAGGCTCGCGTGCGCCGTTCACGCGCGGCGATCGAGCGCATCCTCAAGGCGGGGAATCCGGTCTACGGCGTCAACACCGGCTTTGGTGCGCTCGCCAAGGAGCGCATCGCTCCGGAAGATCGCGGCGCTCTGCAACGCAATCTGCTGCTCTCCCACGCGGTTGGATTCGGCGCCGACCTTCCGCGCGAGATCGTGCGCGCCGCACTGGCCTTACGCGTGCACTCGATGTGCCGCGGCGCGAGCGGGGTGCGGCCGGAACTCGTGAAGTGGCTGATCGCGCTGTTCGACAGCGGCTGGCTTCCGCGCGTGCCAGAGAAAGGGAGCGTGGGCGCGTGCGGAGATCTCGCGCCGCTCGCGCACCTTGCACTGCCGGTGATCGGCGCCGGCGAGATGATCGGCCCGGCGGGCGAGCGCCTGCCCGCGGCGCGCGCGCTGAAGAAGGCCGGGCTTGCGCCGCTGGAGCTCGACGCTAAGGAGGGCCTCGCGCTCATCAATGGCATGCAGATCTCTTGCGCGATCGGTTTGGCAGCGTGGGCGCGCTTGGAGCGCTGCAGCATCACCGCCGATCTCGCAGCCGCGCTGTCGGTGGAGGCCCTGCTCGGCAGTCATCGCCCCTTTGACGCGCGCGTGGTCGGCGTGCGACCGCACCCGGGCGCCAAGCGCACCGCGGCGAATCTGCGGCGCTTGCTCAAGGGCTCGCAAGTCGCGCGCGCGCACCGCGATTGCGGCCGCGTGCAAGATCCTTACTCCTTCCGCTGCGTGCCGCAGGTGCATGGCGCGGCCAAAGACGCGCTGGCGCATCTCGGCGCTGCGCTGCTGTGCGAAGCGAACGCGGTGAGTGACAACCCGCTGGTCTTCACTACGGGCGGCGGCGAGACGATCAGTGCCGGCAACTTCCACGGACAGCCGATCGCGTTGCCGTTGGATTACGCCGCGAACGCGTCGGCGACGTGGGGCAACATCAGTGAACGACGGGTGAGCACGCTGATCCACCCGGCCATGAACGCGGGACTGCCGGCGTTTCTCACGCCGAAGCCAGGACTCAATAGTGGACTCATGATCCCGCAGGTCGTGGCGGCGGCGTTGGCCAGCGAGAACAAACTGCTGGCTTCACCCGCGAGTGCGGACACCGTCACCACCAGCGCCGACCAGGAAGACCACGTGTCCATGGGCAATCATGCGGCGCGCAAGTTGATGACTTCCGCGGAGAATCTGACGCGCATCCTGGCGATCGAGTTGCTGGCGGCGGCGCAGGCGCGCGAGTTCCACCGCGAGTTGCGCGCGGGCGTAGGCGCGGAGGCGGGCTACCGCCTACTGCGCCAGAACGTGCCGCCTCTTTCCGATGACCGCTACATGGCGCCGGAACTCGACCGCATTCATGCGCTGATCGCCGACGGATCCTTCGTGCGCGCAGCCGAGCGCGCCTGTGGCGCGCTGCAGCCGTGAGTAGTCCGCGCGTGCTCTACGGCGAGACGCGGCCTGCAACGCTGATTCGATATTTCTTGGGCGGAAGTGGCGTGATCATTCTGGGCCTCGCCTTTTTCCTGCCCTTTGCGCCCATGATCCGCGGGGTGCTCGGCGCCTGCGCCTTGCTCGAGTTGCTGCTGGCATTCGCATTCCACAGCCTGAGCATCGAATTGAATCGCACCGAATTGAGCCTGAGCTTCGGTCCGGGATGGTTCCATCGGCGTTACACGATCGAGAAAATTGCCTCCGCGCGGCTCCGGGATTGGGCCTGGTGGCGGGGCGCGGGAGTGCGCGTCGGGGTCAAGCGCTCCCAATACATCGTGGGGGCCGGCGATGTGGTGGAGATTCAGTTGCAATCCGGCTGGAAGATCTTCCTCGGATGCCTTGATGGAAGGAAATTGCTTGCTGGACTCGTCGAATTGGGCGTGCCCTCTATCGGCGAGGAATCCGACTGATTTTCCTCATTCGGCGCGGGATTTCGGCAATCTTGCCGAATATGATTCCTCCGTGGCCAACGATCCGCGCGCACTACTCGTGCTGTTTGCCGAAGCGCGCGAGCCGGCGGAAGCTGGCATGCGCGCGGCGGTGCGCGAGCGTCATGCGCAAGTCGTGGAGTCGCTGAATCGTCGTTATACGGACGTGTTGCGCTCGCCTTGGGAACCAGCAGGAGAGGAAGCCATGCGCGCTGTCGTGGCCTTACCCGAGCTGGATGATGCTGCCACCATCGTTCGCGCACGCGCAGCGCGGATCAGCGAGATGAGTTTCGAGATGGTGCTGCGTATGCATCCGGTGGCGCTGCGCCTGGGGCTCGGCTGCGCGGAGGGCAAGGAAGCGGTGGCGTTGCAGCGCGCGCGTGAGGCTGCGATCGCCGCGGCGCGCGCCCGACTCTTCGCGCAAGTGCGGGGATTTGAAACCCTCGGCGCGGCGCGTGGGAGCGATGCCGCAGTGGGCGGCGCTTGGTCCATCGCCGGCGCGCTCACGCGCTCTTGGACGGACCGTCAGGCGCAGTTCGTGCGCTGGGTCTTGCGGGATGGCGTGCTCGACTGGCGCCGGGATCCGCCGCGCTTCGTGAAGGAGCGTCGGCGCAAGGAAATCGCGATTGCGTTCGGCGTGAGTCCCTCGGTGGTGACGGAGAGTCTGCAATCCGCCGACGTCACCGCCTTTCGGCATGCGCTGTGGTCGGCCGCGTGGTTATTGGCCGGCGCGTGGCAGCCGAGCGTGCTCGAGCCTGCCTAGCGGGGCGTGGCTTCGGCGAGCAGTTCTTCGATGGTGCGCTCGTAAGCCAAACGTTGATGCTCGTGCGCAACTCCGGTGGCGGGGCCGGCGAATCCACTGTGCACGGCGCGGATGCGGCCTTGCGCATCGAGGAAGAGCGCCGTGGGGAAGGCTTTGATATGGCTCAGGAGCGGAAAGGCGCGCGCTGCAGCTTCCTTGTCGGCGGTGCCGCCGAGCAAAATGGGCCAGCGCACTCCGTGGCGTTCGCGAAAGCGGCGCAACTGCTCGAGATCGTGCGCGGCATCGCCGGTAATCTCGAAGCCGAGGCTGAGAAAAGACACGCCGCGCTCCGCATAACGCGCGTGCAACTCGGTCCAGAGCCGCACTTCGTCGTTGCAGTTCGGACACCACGAGCCGAACAGCGAGATCACGCGCACTTTTCCGAGGAAACGCTCGTCGTCGAGCGCACGCTCGACGCCTTCGAGGTCCAAATACTTCAGCGCGGAGAACGATGGGGCGGAGGCGGCGGGAGCGACCTCAAGAAAGGGGTCGGGGAGCGTGGCGGTGGCGTTGCGCTGCGCGGTCCAGGTTTCATGATGCGTGGCGCCGGACCAGAAGTCACCGAGGAGCGAGCCGTCGGGTTGCTGCGCCGCGCGAAAGAGGAAGGCGTGCGCGCCGTCGAAGGCGGAGAGCCAGAGTTGCTCGTCGGCGATCTGTCCGGCGAGGAAGCGGTAGTCGCCGAGCGTGGTCAGAAAGGTGCCCTGCGCGAGTCCATCGGTGCGCGCGAAAAAGATGCCCACGGCGGGATCCGCTGCGCCTTCGAAGCGCGTTGCCCAGCGCCCGGTCCAGAGTGAGGCATCGTTCGCGGCGTCTTTGCTCCCAACGGGGAAGCGCGGCGCTGCGCTGAAACTCGCGTGGAAGGGAATCTCGGTCCAGGTGTTCGGGCCCCGTCGCTTGCGCCAAGTGCCGTCAAGACGACTGCCCTCAATCCCCGGCTGCGCGAGAATCTCGGAATCGTAGTGCGGGAAGCCGAAGCGCACTCCAGCGGCGATGGTGGCGCTGACTTCAGGGATGAGAATCGCCTCACTGCCGTTGAGAAGGGTGGCGCTGAGCGCGCCTGCACTACCACTCAGCGTGAATTCGAAGGGGAGCTCCACACCCGCGACATCGAGCCATGCCCGCCAGTGTCCGTTGGCCAGCGCGTAGTTGCCCTGCGAGTCGGCAAGTTGTGTGAGGGCAAAGGCGGAGGCGAGCAGCACGCGCCCATCGTATGCGGAATCCTGATCTCACGCTCCGCAGCCGGTATAAAGAAGGCGTTGGATTCATCGCGTCCACTCCGCAAGGTGCTGTGTGCGAATCGCGGCGAAATCGCGATCCGGGTGTTTCGCGCCTGCAACGAGCTCGGCATGCGCACGGTGGCGATCTTCAGCGAGGAAGACGCTACCCACCAGCACCGCTACAAGGCTGACGAGGCCTATCTGATCGGTCGCGGACTCAAACCGGTGGACGCGTATCTCGCGGCAGGCGAGATCATCGCGCTCGCCGTGCGCACCGGCGCCGACGGGATTCATCCTGGCTACGGCTTCTTGGCAGAAAACGCCGACTTCGCCGAAGCCGTGCGTGCGGCGGGACTCGCTTTCGTCGGACCGAGCGCGCAGGTGATCCGTGAACTCGGCGACAAGGTTGTTGCGCGGCAGGTGGCTCAGCGGCTCGGCGTGCCCGTGGTGCCAGGCTGTGAATTGTCCGACGATGATGCTCAAGCCGCCGACATGGTGCGCGCCTTCATCGGTGAGCACGGAACGGGGTTGATCAAGGCGGCGCACGGTGGCGGCGGACGTGGCATGCGAGTGGTGGAGACGAAGGCCGAAGCGGAGCGCAGCGTGCGACAAGCGCGCTCCGAGGCGCGCGCGGCCTTTGGCAGTGGCACGCTCTTCCTCGAGGCCTATTTGCAGCGCGTGCGTCACATCGAAGTGCAGGTGCTCGGCGATCTGCATGGCAATCTCGTGCATCTGCTCGAGCGGGACTGCTCCATCCAGCGGAGGCATCAAAAGGTGGTGGAGATCGCGCCTGCGCCGAATTTGGCGGAGGCGGTACGCGAGCGGCTCTTCGCCGATGCGCTCAAGATGGCGCGAGCTGGGAAGTATCACAACGCCGGAACCTTCGAGTTCCTGGTCTCGGGGACCAAGCATTACTTCATCGAGGTCAACCCACGGTTGCAAGTGGAGCACACCGTCACTGAGCAGGTCACCGGAGTGGATGTCGTGCAGGCGCAGTTGCTGATCGAGGGTGGCGCCCGGCTCCACGACCCCGAGATCGGGATTGGCGCGCAAGCAGATCTACGCCCGCGCGGCTGGGCGATTCAGTGCCGCATCACCACCGAGGATCCTGCGAACGATTTTCTTCCGGATACTGGGACCGTCCTTGCCTACCGCTCACCGGGCGGTTTTGGCCTGCGACTGGACGGCGGAGACACATTGGCTGGAACGCGTGTGACCGGCCACTACGACTCGCTCCTGGTCAAGTGTGTGAGTTGGGGTCCGAGTTTGGAGCGCGCTGCGCGCACGGGGCTGCGCGGGTTGCGGGAGTTCCGCATTCGCGGCGTGAAAACCAATCTGCCGTTTCTGCGCAACGTGCTTGCGCACCCGGACTTCTTGAGCGGGGACACCTACACGGGCTTCGTCGAAGACCGCCGGGAGCTCTTCGAGTTCACGCACACGCGGGACCGCGCGACGCGCATGCTCGCCTATCTCGCGGACGTGATCGTGAATGGCCATCCCACGGTGGCGCTGGGGCAGCGGCGGAGACCGTCCGAATTCGTGACGCCCGTGGTGCCAGTGGTGTCGTCCGGGGATCCGCCGGCAGGCACTGCGCAAATTCTCGCCGAGCGCGGACCCGAGGGCCTGGCACGTTGGGTGAAAGAGCAGCAGCGTCCGCTGTTAACCGACACCACGATGCGCGACGCGCACCAGAGCCTTTTGGCGACGCGGCTGCGCACGCGAGACATGGAAGGAGTGGCGCGCGCAACTTCCCACCTCGCTCACCAACTGTTCAGTTTGGAGACCTGGGGCGGCGCGACCTTCGACGTTGCCTATCGGTACCTCAACGAAGATCCCTGGGCGCGTCTCACGAGTCTGAAGCGGTTGATCCCGAACGTGCTGCAGCAGATGCTGCTGCGCGGCGCGAACGCGGTCGGATACACCAGTTATCCCGACTCAGTGGTCGAGGCCTTCGTGGACGAGGCTGCGCAAGCGGGCGTTGACGTGTTCCGCGTTTTCGACAGCTTGAATGATCTGGAGAACATGCGGGTTGCCGTCAACCGCGTGCTCACCACCGGCAAGGTGGCGGAAGTTTGCGTGTGTTACACGGGCGACGTGGACAACCCGGCGCGCACCAAGTACGGGCTCGATTACTACACGGAACTCGCGAAACGCATCGAAGACATGGGCGCGCACTTCCTGTGCGTGAAGGACATGGCGGGATTGTTGCGTCCGCAGGCGGCGCGCATGCTGATGGAGCGATTGAAAGGCGCGACCAGTCTGCCGATTCATCTGCACACCCACGACACCAGCGGCAACGGCGTGGCGATGTTGATGGCCGCGGTGGAGAGCGGCGTCGACGTCGTGGACGTCGCCCTCGCCCCGATGGCGGGGCTCACCAGCCAACCCAGCATGAACGCGTTGATCGCCGCATTGCGCGGCAGCCCGCGCGAGACCGGCTTGGCGAATAAGGCGCTGCAACCGCTCGCGGATTACTGGGAGGCCGTGCGCGACTTCTACAGCCCCTTCGAATGCGGATTGAAGAGCAGTACTTCCGAGGTCTACTACCACGAGATTCCTGGAGGCCAATACTCGAACTTGCGTCCGCAGGCGGCTTCCCTCGGCTTGCTCGAGCGTTGGAGCGAGGTCAAGCACGCTTTCGCCGTCGTCAATCATCTGGTCGGAGACATTCCGAAAGTGACGCCGTCGAGCAAGATGGTGGGAGACTTTGCAATTTTTTTGGTGCAGAACAATCTGTTGGCGTTGGAGCAGGATCTTCCGCGCAGCGTCGAAGCGACGCGGCAGCGCGTGCTGGCGGAGGCTCGGCGGCTCGATTTCCCCCAAAGCGTGGTGCAGTACTTCCAGGGCTATCTCGGTGCGCCTCCCGGCGGCTATCCCGCTGCCTTGCGTGCAGCGGTGCTGAAGGGCCAGCCGGCGCTGAACGGTCGGCCAAGCGATGGACTTCCGGAGTTCAACTTCCAGGCAGCGTCGGAGCGCCTCAGTAAACGCACCGGACGGCCTGCGTTGCGACGCGAGGTCTTGAGCAGCGCGCTCTATCCGCGCGTTTACGAAGATCACCTCGCCTTTGAGTCGCGTTGTGGTGACGTTTCCATGCTGCCGACGCCGGTCTACTTCTACGGCCTCGACCCCGGCCAAGAGGTGTGGGTCGAGATCGAGACGGGGAAAACCTTGGTGATCGAGTTGGAAAACGTCGGCGAGTCGGATGAGGAAGGAATGCGCACGGTCTACTTCCGGCTGAACGGGCAGAGCCGCTCGATTCAGGTGGCAGACCGCTCGCGGG
>CAZCXL010000014.1:0-5147 GCA_964502625.1 uncultured Planctomycetales bacterium
GCTGTGGGGCGCTTCTCGCCCTGCGTCGTTCACACCACAGGACGACAGTGATTGGTTTGAATTGGCACGTGTCGCCTTCGACGAGGCCTTCCCCGTCCTCCAGCTTCCGGACTCGGAACTGGTGTCTCTCTCCGTCACCTATCTGCCCCTGTCGCAGATCGGAAGCACCGACAAGGTCGCCGTTGAGTTCCGGCAAGTCGTACGCGGGGTGCCCGTGGTGCAAGGATCGGCGCATGCCCTCTTCACAACGAACGGCGATCTCCTCGCGCTGGACCACGGCGGCATCCCCGGCGGGAGCGCACTGAATACTCGGCCATTGCTCGGACCGTGGGAGGCCGCCGCTGCTGCTCGTCGACAATTTGAATCCACTCTGGGCCGCGAAGCTCTGGATCTCGGCGAACCGAGACTCGTGATCGTGCGACAGCGCTTGGCAGACAGCGTGGCGGGGCGACTCGCCTGGGCCATCGAGATCCGGAATGAAAGTGATCCCCTCGCGCCGGCCGGCCGCAGGATTTACGTCGCCGCCGATACGCTCAACCTAGAGATCGTTGCGGAAGATGAATTGATCCACAGGGATCAGATCAGCGGCCACGTAGATTCCTACGCCACACCCGGCAGCAGCGCGCATCGCGCCGGGAATCCGCCGACGATCCACAAGATGCCGTACCTGACGCTCACCAGCGGCGCCGGCAACGTGACGACCGACGCCAACGGCGATTTTAACTTCAGCAGCGCCGCGTCGGTGACTTTCACTGCTCGGTATGCGGGTCCTTACTGTCGGGTCGAGAACCAGGCCGCAGCGAACTACTCCGTCAGTCAGAGTTTCGTGCCTGGTGTCCCCGCCACGCTCTTGATGAACCCCGGCCAAACCGAGTGGGTGACTTCCGAGGCGTCCTGCTACGACTCCGTCATCGACGTGCGCAACTGGCTGAAGGCCGTGGCCCCTTCCGACACGCACCTCGACTTCCAAGTACTCGCCAACGCCAATCTCAACTCGACCTGCAACGCGTACTACAACGGATCTTCGATCAACATGTACCGCTCCGGCGGCGGCTGCAACAACACGGGATACAGCACCGTGGTCGCGCACGAAGAGGGGCACTGGGCCAATGACCTTTACGGCAGCGGCAACGGTCCCGACGGCTTCGGTGAGGGCAACGCCGACGTCTACGGCATGTTCGTGTACGACACGCCGACGGTCGGAGAGTACTTCTTCACCAACGGCGGCTACATCCGCACCGGCAACAACACGAAACTCTTCTGCGGCGACAGCCACCCCGGCTGCTATGGCGAAGTCCATTCGGACGGCGAAGTGTTGATGGGCGCGCTCTGGAAAGTGCGCGCGCGTCTGAACACCACCCTCGGCAATACCGCCGGCGACCTAGTGTCGGACGTTCTGCACGCCGCATGGATGAACGCCTTCAACGACGGCCAAATCCGCTCGATCATTGAAGAGCACTGGCTCGTGCTCGACGACAACGACGCAGACATCTACAACGGCACGCCGAACTTCGGCGACATTGACGGCGGTTTCCGTGCGCAAGGATTTCCTGGCATTGATTTGCAGGTGATCCTGATCCAGCATTCTCCGTTGCCGGACACCCAGAATGAAGTCGGCCCTTATCTCGCCAGCGCACAGATCACCAGTTTGTTCGGAGCCACGATTACTGCAGCAGAGTTGCAATACAGCGTCGACGGCGGCGCCTCCCAAACTCTGGTGATGTCCCCGGGCGGGGGCTCCACTTGGAACGCGGCAATTCCTGGCCAGGCAAGCCCCTCAATCGTGAGCTACCACTTGGTGGCCCACGACTCGCAGAGCTTTGATGAGCGTTTGCCTCGCATCGGGGAGTTCTACTTCGCGGTGGGCGCGCTTACCCAGATCTACTTCTCCGACTTCGAAGGCGCGAGCGATGCCGGCTGGACGCACGGTGCCGTTGCGGGTCAAGATGACTGGCAGCGAGGCACGCCGCTCGGCCTTGCCGGCGACCCGAGCGCAGCCGCGACGGGACAGAAGTGCTGGGGGACGGATCTTGGGCTCCCCGGCGACGGCGCCTACCCCGCAAATTCCAACAGTTACTTGCGCTCCCCCATCGTCAATTGCGCGGGATTCAACGGCGTGCGCTTGCGGTTCAAGCGGTGGCTGACCGCGGAGCAGTCGGCCTTCGACCAAATGTCCATTGAAGTGAATGGCATGCTGGTCTGGCGGAACTCAAGCCAAGAGTCGACCCTCGACAAGCAATGGATGGATGTCGATCTCGACATCTCCGCCTTTGCCGACGACAACTCGGCCGTGCAATTGAGCTTCAAACTCAACTCCAACAGCAGTCAACAACTCGGCGGCTGGAACTTGGACGGGGTTGAGATTTACGTGGTCGAGGCCGTGCCTGGCAGCCTCAATACGATCACGCTCTCCGGCCCGAGCTCGATACCGGCAGGCTTGCTGGCGGGCTTCCTCATCGACGGCGCGCCGTCCAACTCGCCGTGGTACCTGATGGCCAGTTCCACGAACACGGGCCTGATCTTTCAAGGACACGCCTTCGACCTGGGACTGCCGGTGCGGATGATTGCCACCGGCACGACCACGGGCACCGGAGAAGCCACGCCCGTTCTCCGCATTCCGCAGTCTGCAGCCGGCTGGACCGGATACCTTGAATGCGCAGTCCTGAAGGCAGGGCAGTGGTACGACTCGAACCTTCACACCCTGGCGATTCATTGACCTTGACTCCATGATCCTTTCCCTCCTCCTCACTGCCTGCGCGCTGGCCCCTCAAGAGCCCATCGCCTTCCCTTCTCGTGTAACGACGCGCGCGGTCGCACCGCGCTTTGCGGTCTATGAATACGGTCAAGACGCCGGGCTACGGGATCGCTTGATCGCCAGCGGCACGATGTACGACGACCTCGGCAATTGGATCGTTGGGTTGCCGAACGCCAGACTCG
This sequence comes from uncultured Planctomycetales bacterium, assembly GCA_964502625.1. Classification (GTDB taxonomy): domain Bacteria; phylum Planctomycetota; class UBA1135; order UBA1135; family UBA1135; genus JAQBVK01. Next base: position 2,938 of record CAZCXL010000014.1, read on the forward strand.
CCGCAGAATTTGCAGTCCGCATGGACGTGCTCGTGGATCTCGCCGCCGACGAAGAGCTCTTCGTCACTACGCAACACTTGCACCCGGAAGGTGCCCCGGAAAGTCTGGATCTCGTGGGCCGCGCACTGTGGCTCACTCCCGACGCGCGCATCACGCTGCGGGCGGCGCCGAAATCGGCGTTGGATGCGCTCAGTGGCTCGGTGCATCGCTGCCATGGCGCCGGTCGGCTCGTCTCTCCCGCGCAGCCGATCCAACCGCGCGCCGCGTTCCAGGCTCCCGGTGGGAATCAGAACGCCATTTCCCCCGACCCTGAAATTCAAGGCTGGGTTGCCCAAGTCTCGCAGGCAAATCTCCTCGCCGACGTCAACACCATGGTTGCCTTCGGAACTCGCCGCCACAGTCAACCCGGCGAAGTGAACTGCCAGAATTGGCTTGCCGCGCGCATGGGCGCACTCGGCTTGAACGTCTCGCTTTGGGATTACGATTCCGCTGGCGACGTGGTCATCGGTGAGCTTCCCGGCGTCAAAGATCCTTCCAAGATCGTGGTCATCGGCGGCCACTACGATTCGATCAACGGCGGCGGGAGCACCCTGCCAGCGCCCGGCGCCGATGACGACGCCAGCGGCACTTCCGCCGTTCTGGAGATCGCGCGCATTCTTTCCCAACAAAGCTTCGACTACACGATCCGATTCTGCGCCTGGTCCGGTGAGGAACTCGGCCTGCTCGGGTCCGAGGCTTATGCCGCCCACCTCGACAACATCAATGCGAACGTGATCGGCATGGTGCAGTTGGACATGGTCGCCTATCGAGCCCCCGGAGACACCTACAGCGTGGACTTCGTGCTCAACGACACCGATCCGGGCCTGAACGCCTTCTCGATGGACTGTTATGCCGCCTACGTGCCCGGCTTTACGGTCAAATCGGCGTCTCTCTCCGGAGGCACGAGCGATCACCGCTCATTTTTCCAACACGGATTCCCCGCCACTTTCCCTTTCGAAGATCTGCCGTCGTACAGCCCGTACATCCACACCAGCAATGACGTGGTCGGCACGAGTGCGAACGATTTCCAGTTGGCGGAATGGATTACCGAGGGCGCGCTCGCCACGATCGCGGAATTGGCTCGTCCGGCCTCGCTGACTCTCACGCACACTCCGCTTCCGGACACGCAGAACGAGCAGGGGCCCTACGTCGCACTCGCCACCGTCGTGCCCTTGGGGGGTGCTTCGACTGCGAGCGTGGATTTGATTTGGCGCGTCGCCGCAGGCGCTTGGCACACGGTCGCCATGTCTCCCACCGGAACTCCAAACCAATGGTCCGGTTCCATTCCCGGGCAAGTCTCGCCGGCTCGCGTCGAGTATCACCTGCTCGCCACCGCATCCAACGGCCGCGATGCATGGTTGCCGGACGGATTCGCTCCTGGTGAACGGAACTTCTCCTTCGTTGTAGGCGTATTCGAGAGCCTCTACGCCAACTCCTTCGACGGCACCACGGACGAAGGTTGGACGCATGCGCAGGTCGCGACACAGGACGACTGGCAGCGCAATCCGCCACAAGGCAAAGCCGGCGACCCGGGTTCCGCCGCCACCGGCGCAAACTGCTGGGGCAATGACCTCGGTCCTTCGGGCTTCAATGGAGAGTACGCCGCAAACGCGCACAACTACTTGCGCTCGCCCGCGATCAACTGCTCGGGCAAGCAGGGCGTGCATCTGCGCTTCCAACGCTGGCTGACGATCGAAGAAGGCATCTACGACCAAGCCAAGATCGAGGTGAACGGCCAAGTGGTCTGGCAAAACCCGCTGAATGGCAATCTCATTGACACCGCCTGGACCGAAGTGGACCTCGACATTTCACAATGGGCGGACAACAACGCTGCGGTGCAGGTGACCTATCGGCTGCAAGCCGACGCCGGTCTCCAATTCGGCGGTTGGAACCTGGACGACTTCGAGCTCTACGTGCTCGGACCGGTCTCGGGCGGCGGCTCGAACACGATCGCGCTCTCGGGCCCGACCAGTGTGCCTGCGGGTGCTGCTTCCACTTGGAACTTCAGCGGTGCGCCTGCTTCGGCGCCGTATTGGTTCCTCAATGGCGCTACTGCAAACGGCATCATTTACCAAGGTCATAGTTTCGACGTGGGCGCGCCCATCTCCGTGCTGAAGTCCGGCACCACCAGCGGAACGTCCGGCTGCATGCGGAAATGGGATGTGTTGTCG